>CAYNKN010000273.1:0-4852 GCA_964397805.1 uncultured Chryseolinea sp.
CGCTTGTTGATCAATAGGTGATCCACTGGCTGTAAATATCTGTGCTGATCCGGGTGCTGATCCTTTCCTTCCGAGAATAACCACTGCTTCGCCCGATTGTAACGCATTTAGCTGTGCCACTGAAATACCTAACTCGCCTAACTTAGTTTTAGCTGCTGCCGGCCACAAAGCAAAGTTTGCATCACGAATGTTAAATATCAGCACAGAGTCACCAATGGCAACCGAGTTTACGTAAGCGATAACATCATCATTATTACCCGTTACCATTTCGGTAGGTGTAAAACTATTGATTACCCATGGCTCTCGGCCACATGCTCGCCCAGCACGGTTATACCATTTAAATGGAACTCCAATATACGGTGTTGTTGATCTTCTATCGAAGGCAATAAAGTTTATGGTATTCGCGCGGCAGGTAAATCCTTGTGTAACGAGGTTGTATTCGGCCCCATCAATTTTAACACTAACCTGAGCGGGAGAAGCGGGATTCGCAGCTCCATAAGTAGTGACATCTAAACTGGTTGTTGTTTCTTTAAATTTTAGTTGGCGCAGTTCGGCATCTGCTACTAGCCCTACCGTTTCGTTTTCTAAATATTGCGGAAAGTGAAGTTGTGCCCAGCCTTGCGGACCGTTGTTAATGAAGGTAAACGAACTCCATGTCCACGCATCACTTTCTCCGGGTAATGGATCAGCGAGTTTGGTTCGCCAGTAGTACGTTAGCGAGTCTGTAGTTAACAAGGTTAAAGGCTGCCTAGCTAATACACTTCCTGTTTGAGTGAAGCTTCTTGTGTACGGACTATCAAACGTATTGATTGTATCAATTTCCAAAACAAAACTGCGTTCGCCAGAAAGGAGATTGGTAGCCTGCCACGACAGATCAACGCTGGGTGTATTCACAATAGCAAAATTGTGAGGGAATAAATTACGCGTTCCGTTAGAGGGAATAAACAAATTTACTTGAGCAACATTATTCTCTTTCGATAATTCCTCCACTACATCATCTGGATCGATCGTAACCTCGAAGGTATTGTTTCCAAAACCTTGTTCACGATCTCTGCGAATAATCATGGTTAATGTATCCGCATATTTTGGAATAGCATAAAGTGAATCGTAGATAATAACCGAGTTGTCATTTAAGGTACGTACTACTTCTATGCGCATGGTATCGCTCCGCGCTTGTCCGAAATTTCTAACAATCATTTTAAGCGCGAATGCATCGGTAAGCGCTGTTACAGGTTGACCACTTAATGACTCAATGAATACGTTATTACTATTTATTTCTAAGTCTGGCTTAGAAGCTCCAAATAATTTCACGGCTGGATCGCCCAGCAATACCATTTGTTCAATTTGAGTAATGTTTGCAGGCGAAGGCAACGAACTTTCCATAAAACGTCTGGCTGTTTCTTTTTGAATGTCACCAATGCCACGTGTACTAAAGTTCGGATCGAAGTAACCTACATCGTATAAAATTTGGGTGTACTTTCTTAACAGAAAAACAAAACCATACGCGCTGTGCCCGATAAAACCTGTAGCGCCTTTATTGGGTGCCAAAATCCAATCTTCGCCAAATAAAGTAAAGTTTAAAAAATATGATCCGGAATTGCAGCCGTTCATTAACAGCATAGGATACTTGCCTTTATTATCATAACCCAGAATGGGGTCGCTAACATATCCGATATCAAAATCTAACGTGCTAGGCGATGAGTGCCCCAGAAAGGTTATCAAATTCAATCCATTGTTTACCTGCTTCGAAATGTTAAGCTCTTCTACATCGCGCGAGTATTTTGCAATAGCCGATACCTTTCCACCTAACTGATAACCTTCTGCTACTTGTTGAAACTCCTCGAGGTAACTTCTAAATAATTCGGGCTCGCCTGCTTCAATACCTCCGCTGAGATGCAATAAATTTTTCCGCCATAAATCAGTAAAAGGTAGAGCTTCCATTTCTTTTACCTTATTGAGGTAGGCAGCTACTTCCTCTGGTCTATTGGCCGATATCCGTCCCGTTGCAACGGCAGGTTCGTGTGATGTTCCGGCTAAGCCTGTCGTAAACGCCATATCTGAAGCAGGAAATCCGGCTGAAGGTATTAAGTCGCGATGCACCGTATAAGAATTCGGAAACCGATTGTATTGATAGTAGACATCCAACCCTTTACCAATTAAGAATAAGTATGATGGCGCTTTTACATTAGTTAAAAACTTCATCATCTGAAAAATTCCCAACGGAGAAGTCTCTCCATAGTTAAACTGATTATATACCTGTTGAATATCCAAAAGCAACGTATCGTAATTACCGCCATCAGCTGAGGCGCGATATTCGGCATACGCTTTCACCGGGTCGCTATATCCACCGGCTGGTTTTCGTAGTAATGGATGACTAATCAAAACAAAATCTACTGTAGCCGGATTGATGGAGCGAAATGAAACTGATTTAATTTTTGGTTCGATAAATTGTGTGCTCATCCAAATTTTTCGAGCACTACTCGAAGATGGGATAACCGCATTGCGTGTAGTGGTTAGTGTTGATTGAATACGTGTTACATTCGAGAGATTAGTGATATCGAATAATCGTAAGCCCGCTGTCGGATTTTGAATTTCGAAGTACGTATTGGCCGGATTAGCTGGAAAGACAAATGTCTTCTCTGCTTCCCCACTCGCGTTTACTGATTGAGGATAGGTTAGTTTAAGGTACGACACACTTAAACGATCGGCTGTTCCTCCCACACCTACTACCCGAACACGAATAGTAAGTTTGCCCTCCGCGTTGATATCAGACCATGCCAATGGTTGTGAATAGGTGAAAGCACTATATCCTGAAAAATTTACTGTGCCCACCAACCGAAGTGAAGTACCCACATAAATTTCTGCTTGATGCGCCATCGGGCCTCGCCCTAATAAAACCATCTCCAACTGTGGTACGCTTGCTGTCGTTACTGTATTTATTACATTTTCGAATGTGTATTCCAAAAATTGATTTTGGACAATTTGATTTCCAGTAAAACCTTCCCCTTGATCAAAATAGGTGTGTTGAATATCACCATAGTTTATACCCGTGGCATATTGCGATACGAGAATCAAAAGTTTCTCATCGATATGATGGGTTGATGGCGGTAAACCTGCGCTATTATCATCAAAAAAAGAAGTCATTCGTTTACCTAACGTACTGCCTACGGTAAGGAAGTAAGCGGTAGTATCGCTGTATAAATTATGATAGGTGTGTGGTTGAGCAGATACCGGCTTATACAGTTTGGCATCTAATGTTCCATCATTTTTTCTACCGAAGAATTCAATAAAATCAGCTTGGTCAAACTCACCATCATCCTCCCCTTCTACATAGATGGCGTGCTCCATACCCCGATGAAAAAGTTGTAGGTATCTGGGATTAACAGAACCTACCGGGAAACCAGCATCTTGAAGTGCCTGATGGGTAAGTCGATAAATCCCATCTTTAGCTGTAGGTATTTTTACATAAGGCTGGTTAGGCTGAATCCATTCATTACCAAACTGAGCAATAGCGCTAGTGGCAAAAAATGTTAATAAAGTGGATAAAAAAATCGATCTCATGAAAGGTCTTTCTGCATGCATCCGGTTGATACAAAGGCATCCGCGAAGGTAATCAACTTCAACATATATTAGGGGGCTTTCTATTTTCGATAACACGAACTTTATCGCTGAGGTAAGTATTCGTTAGTTTAAGTACTAAAAATTAGCAAATCCCTCCCTCCCTTTACACAGCTTTACTCATCCTTATAATACATCTACCCGGTTCGTTAATGTCTGTTCGGTATTTACAATCGTAAACCCAGATAAATAAGATTTAAAATCATTTATTTGCTTTACCCTGTTCAGAAATAATTGTAACGGAAAGATAATCAGGATTTACATTAAACGCATTGGTATCTCAGCTGTTTGCAAAATAGTACTAAATAAAGGTGTCACTTAGTTTTATCATACAAAACTATTCTTTAAGAAGTTATACTGGCAAATTCTAACTACCATTTTAGATTCTGATTAATGTAATCTTGGACTTAAAGCAGCTTATTTTAAAAATGAAATTGCAATTCCATATGAAAATTATGAAATTTTGATTTAAAAATAATCTTCTAATTTTCAGATAGTTAACTCGCACAAAATATCAAACAAAAGATGGTATTTGGTATTTGGTATTTGATAAAATGTTTTTAAATTTAATTAGTAAGTTAGCTAAACCGATGCAAAATGAATTTCTCTCTCTACACAAAAAGACTCGATTACATTCGCGACTTAATCCTAAAAGGTAATCTCGTATCACCAAAACAATTTAATATCGTATGTGAGAAGTCCAATCAATCATATACGAAGAGACTGTCCTTCCATAACGTATACCACGATTGCACAGGAACAGGAAAAACAAAAACAAATTCAGGAAAGCCTTCGTAGCATGCTTGAATCTACAGCAAAGAATCAGTCCGTAAGCGAGGTGCAATCAAAAATGAGAAAACCCGCATATTTCGATGAAACAAACATAACAATTGACGAAGTATCATCGATTCTCTTTGAAAAACTTGTGTGGCGACCGAAAATTTGTGTAACGACTTTGACCGACTCGGCAAAAGCTGATTCTTGGCAAAGGTTGCTACGGTTCCGTGACTTCAACAACTTATTGGATATCACATGGGAAAACAAAGTACGGTATTGTGAGAAACACGGGTACCACTTGTTTAACGAGAGTGAACATTTGGACCAATCGCGACCACCTAGTTGGAGCAAGATCGTTGCTGTGCAACGCTTACTCACAGAAGAGCAATGTGACTATGTCTTTTGGATGGACGCAGACACCATCATCATGAATTCTACAATAAAGCTAGAATCCATA
>CAYNKN010000274.1:0-4824 GCA_964397805.1 uncultured Chryseolinea sp.
ATTACACCAATTCGATAATGGTGTGTTTACTAATTCATGTTGCGCTACTAATTTCTCTGCAAGCAATTTTATTTCTAACAAATTATTGTTGAGTGTGTAGAGCGATGTGTTATTTTCGGCTTGGGTATTTTTTAGTTGATCGATAATTTTTTTGATCAAATTATCATCGCTATCATCTTTCGAGTAATCATGTATAATACTAGCGGTTGTATGAAGTCCGCTTAAAATACTAAAACGAAGAATAGGTTCGTCCGGAAGTGTTAGTAACCCTTGGCGTAATGTTAACAAATGACCGAGCAGGTTACCACTGTCTACCGTGGAGACATAACGAGGTGCCAACGTTAATAGACTTCTGGTATCATACCAATTATAAAAGTGGCCTTTGTACCGTTCGAGTTGCTGCATGGTGTTTAGTGTGTGTGTGCTTCGGTTAAGCAACTCATTACCGGTTATGTATCCAAAATCATATGCGGTTAAATTGGCCAGTAGCGCCAAACCCATATTGGTGGGCGATGTGCGATGTGCCAGTGCAACAACAGGTTGTTCTTGAAAATTATCTGGCGGCAACCAGTTGTCTTCAGCCGTTACATAGCGTTCAAAGAATGACCATGTTTTGCGTGCAATTTTATGCAGAAATGCAACTTGATCTTCTTGAAGGATGGTATCTTTTTCGGTAAGCGGTTTACTTACTTGCCATGCTAAAGCAGGGGCAATAAACCAAAGTATAAGAATGGGCCATGCCACATAAAACGATAGTGGGTTTGTATAGATTAATATACATACACAAGTAACAGCAAGAGTAGGACAAATCCACATTGACTGGTAACTACTTAAGACAGAATTTCGAGTAGTAACCACTTGCGCAGAGGGTGTCCATTCTAATAATTTTTTCCGTGTAAAAATCATGCGCCAGTTTGTTCGAATTACGGCATCGGTAAAGCGGAGTGCTTCATACGGAAGTACAGCAAGGCCAAACATGAAACGGATAAGTACTTCACGTAGTGAGCTACCAACTTCAGCGGCATGTGCTGCAAATGTTAGGTCTGCAGGTTTATGTATAAACTTCCATCCGGCTGCAGCCATTACAGCAAAGAGAATGATAATGGTAACCGTTAATGTCCAGAGCCAAGGAAACGCAAGTACTGTCCATCCTAAAATGAAAAGTACGAGTAGCGACAAGGGTACCATACTTCTACGTAGGTTATCAAAAATTTTCCAGCGCGACAGCGCAGAAAGTTTGTTGATGGCTAACTTACCATTACTAGCCGTAAAGAAGGGTAGTATCCATGAACCAATTTGCCAGTCACCACGAATCCATCGATGATGTCTTTTAATCTCATCTTCATATTGAGATGGATTTTCATCGAATAACAATACATCGCTAATTAAGCCAGACCGCGAGTAACACCCTTCAATTAAATCATGACTTAAAATTCTGTTTTCTTGAAATACACCACTAACGGCTTGTTCAAAGATATCTACATCATAAATTCCTTTTCCAATAAAAGATCCTTCACTAAATAAGTCTTGATATACATCAGACGAAACACGTGTGTATGGGTCGATGCCCGAAACATGGCCTTGCATGTGTACATACAAGGACGTTTTTTTAGGAATACCTGTAGCTACGCGAGGTTGTAAAATTCCATACCCTTCGGTAACTCTTTTTTTCTGTGGATTATAAATAGCATGATTAAGTGGATGCGCCATAGTAGCAATTAGTTTCCAGGCGGCTTCACGTGGCAATTGCGTATCGGAATCTAACGTGATTACATATTTTACATTGGTTAGAATATCGGTGTTTCCACTAATATGAGAAAATTCATCTTGATCTTTTCCGCGTAGTAAAGCATTAAGCGCTGCTATTTTACCACGCTTACGTTCATAACCCATCCATTTTTGTTCGCGAGCGTTCCATTTTCTTGGACGATGAAATAGAAAAAAAATGTCCTGATCAGGTAGACGGTATTTTTCGTTAAGTGCATCAATGCCTTCGCTGGCAAAGGATACTAAATGTTCATCTTCCGGTATAGATTCTGCATTGGCATCTAAAAAATCAGTGAGTAGTCCAAAGTGTAAATGTGCTTCTTTATTGGCAAGAAAGCGGACTTCCAAGGCTTCTAGTAAATCTTCAATATATGTTTTGCTGGAAAGCATGGTTGGAATAACTACCAAAGAGCGATTCTCGGGAGGTATACCTTCCGAGAAATTCATGCGTGGTAAAAGCGTAGGTGTTACAATAATTGTTGCTACCCAATTTACAACCGATACAGCAAGTTGCGCAGCACCCGAAATAGTCACTAACATAATAGGTAAAAGCCACCACCAACTATGCGTTCCATAATTATAGATGATGTAGAACATCGCTGCACTACTAATTACGGTAAGTGTAGTGATGGATAAAAGGTAGAGGAATACGGGTATTTTTTGTGCACTACGAAATAGTTTTTGTTTTAATGAGTAGCGCATACCTGCGGCTCTCTCGGTCATGGCTCTTCCTTTGTCAATTAAAAAGTAGCCAACATGTTCACGTCTTTTTTCGCGTTTAACAAAGTCGCGTTGATGAATAGTAAGCGATAATACTTTTTTTGCTACTTGTGTTTCTGATAAGGAAGATGATTTTGAAATCGTTTCGACAACATGCCGATAGCGATCGCGCGTAGCAAAATCCATGAGTGGATACGTGCCGGTGATGTCTTGCCGTAATACTTGCTCAACACTACTCAATGTTTCGACAAACTCTTTCCAATCGGTAGCACCAATAAATCGTAGCGTACCGATACTATTGCGAATAGAGAATTGATCAGCCGCTTGTTTTTGATTTTCTTTTCGGATTAACTCATTGCCGCTTGAGCCCATTCCCACTAGTTGTTGTTCCATCCAACTTAGCGGTAATGCAAGGGCAGGGCCTTTGCCTTGTAGGTTACGTGTAAAGGCAGCAACAAAGGCGCTATCTAATACAGGTTTGGCGCGAGCCATATCAGCAATCGTAAGAATTAAATCAGCGGGTTCATCTTTTACAGTAGCCATCATCCGATCAGCCCAGTAATCGGCTAAATTTTGGTCGATCATATCTAAGGCAATCTTACCGGCTACTCTGCGCAAATTTTCAATTACGGCTAAGCGCAACATAATGGGAATAGCCCAAAGTTCTCCCAGTGTTAATACAGTACACGTTTGGTAGGAAGCAATAAAGCTGCTTAAACTTTTAGCGTCAACGTGTCCATCGCTATGCGAAATTATTTCCAGTACAATATCATATACACGTGGCATGCCCGCAGAAAGTCCGTTCGATAAGTACGGTAAGCCTTCACTATATCCTTTAGGTAAATGGCGTCTGGCAATAACAACTTGTTCTTCAATTAAATAAAAGTTATCGAGTAACCACTCAGCACCTGGTGTAATGATTTTTTTTTCACGAATACTTTCTACCAATAAATTGCGTGCTTCTATTAGTGCATTTTCGTTGTTGTTTAATCGTTTAATTAACTTATCGGAAGTATTGCGCTTAAGAATTTTATGTGAACGAGCTACTACATTTCCATGTCGTTCTAATTGAAATGAGTTATAAAGCTCTGAACGGAAAGGTTCTTCGCTTTCGGGAGTTCGAATAACGTGTTCGCCTTGAAAATAAACTCGTAAACGAGAGAGCATATCAAAAACAGTGTTGGAAGTAACCTTTATCATACGTTTGAAAATTCGAAGTAACTTGAGTGCGTTATTTTGCTAGAAAAATAGTACCATCGTATAATGAGCGATCTGAGTGAACACGTTACACCGAATAGAATTCTAAATTGAGGAGGAACTTCCCCGTTTTGTAGATAAAGATTTACATTGATTGTTGTTATTTTAAAAGAAAGTACAAATAAGCGTGAGGTTAAAGGGCAACGGTTGTTTGAATAATTATCCCTTCTGTTAAGTCAATTTATGCGTAAGATTGGTAGAATACGATGAAGAACATTTTTTCTGTATAGATTTTCTATAGTTGAAGAATTTTTTAAATGAATTAATAAGATGGTTTCTGATGGATGCTTAATACTCCGAGGCTATTTATTGTCTCATTAGGTCACATTAATTCATTGTGCTAATGTTTATGAAACATTAATTCAAAATTTCTAAACTATTATGCTTCTATATGCTCGTAATTTTTCATGGATTTTGTGCGGTTATTCAATTAGCTTAGTAATCGCACTTTAGTTTGAAATCTACCAAACCCTACAGTTATGAAAAAAAATTATACTACACTACTTACCTCTACCCTGTTAATGCTGTTTTTGGTTTACGCTAGCTATGCACAAACGCCTAAAGCGTGGAGTACAAAAATTGGTCTTATTGAATGGCAGCGCGTTACCTCACTGGGTTATTTGGTGGTGAGTAGTACCGGCAGACTGCATGGTCTTGATCCGCACACGGGTGCTATTATGTGGGAGAATAAGGAGTTGGGCACCATTCGAGCCGATCAGTTTGATGAATTAGTGGGCACGCGGTATTTAAAAATTAGTTATGGAAATGCACCGGGCGAGGCAGCTTACCCGATGATTGCACTCATTGACGTAATTACTGGAACTACTATTTTCGATTCGAATAACGAGAACGTAGGCGTGTTGGGTATGTATCCGTTATCACAGTCGGGTAGGTTCTTAGTAATAGGTGTGCAGCCCGGCAAATTTTCTGCTAAGCTGCTGATGTATGACATGGAGACAGGTAAAAAACTTTGGGAGAATGAAGAACTCTTTAAAGGTGGTACCGGTAAAGGTGGTGCCCTAGGTAAACTTGCAGGCGCTGTGCAGGGCTTGTTAAATATGCAGTCGCTTACAGCTCAAC
>CAYNKN010000275.1:0-4824 GCA_964397805.1 uncultured Chryseolinea sp.
ACAAAATGAACAAGGTAAACTTACCCTCATTAAAAGATTAACCGAAAAAAATGGCTTACCTGATAACACGGTGTATGCCACTGTGCCCGATCGCAGCGGAAATTTGTGGATGAGCACTAATCAAGGTATTGCCCGGTTTAATGTTGCCGATAGTACGTTTACACGATTCGATACTGCGGAGGGTGTGCAAGAGGAAGAATTTAATCGATTAGCCTTTAGCGAAACCCAAACCGGAGAAATTATTTTTGGCGGTGTTAATGGTATCAATATTTTCGATCCCTCCACGATTTACATCCCGCGCGTTATTACAGAACCTAGAATTTTTAGTCTTACTGCACTAAGTGGAAATTCACAAGAGAGCATTCAACAACAATACGATGTTATTGGCAAACAGGAAATTAAACTAAACTACAAACAGAATTTTTTTACCATCGATTTTGGTACGAATAATTATCACACTCCCTGGCGTCACACATTTCAATATAAACTAGAAGATTTTGATCGCAACTGGATTCAAGGCGATCAAAAAACTACCGCTAACTATACTGGCCTTAGTCCGGGTAAGTATGTATTCAGACTTCGTGCTATCGACAGGCTGGGGAGTATCCACGAAACTGCTCTGATAATTACTATTGTTCCTCCCTTTTGGCGAACCTGGTGGTTTAACATGCTCGCATTTATTGCTGCCGGTGTTATTGTTTTTGGTATTATACAAGGGCGAATACAACAAGACAAATTAGATAAAGAGCGATTAGAAACACTGTTGAGTTTCCGAACACAAGAAATAGAAAAATCGCGCGAAGAGCTGACCAGCTTAAATCAAAAAAAGGATTTAATTTTTTCTATTCTCTCACACGATTTACGTTCGCCACTCACAACCCTTAAGGGGTTTCTAGGTATTTTAATTGATGATGGCGATTTCCTTTCAAAAGAAGACGTAAAAAAACATGCACTTACCATTCGTAACTCGGTAACCAATTCGCTTGATTTAATTGATAACACACTTTTCTGGTCGTTATCGCAAATGGGTAACATTACGGTTAATCCTAGTACTGTATCGGTGTTCGTATTACTCAACAAGATAAATGGCTTATACGAACTTACGGCCAAGAAAAAAATGATTAACCTCGAGGTTGATGCCGGTAATGACCTCCACATAGTAGGCGATGAAAACATGATTTACGTGGTGTTACGAAACCTGGTTTCTAATGCCCTTAAGTTTACACCAGAAGGAAAAACTGTAAGCATTACTGCTGCCCAACAAGCGAACATGATTGAACTAAAAATTTCTGACGAAGGTATTGGTATGAGTAAAGAATACCTCGATCAGATTTTATTAGCCGATCAACCTATTTTAAAACGGGGCACCTCCAATGAAAAAGGTACCGGTCTTGGCCTGCTGTTGTGTAAGAATTTTGTAGAAGTAAACCACGGTACATTAGCTGTTACCAGCATAGAAAACAAGGGCACTACTTTTACGGTATGTTTTCCAATGGCTGAGGTTACGGCTTAAAATGATCCCAACCTTGGGCACGCAACGGTATGGCTGTACCTTGTTTAGTTACTAATTCATGCTGATTGGTTCGCTCGTGAACGTAGCCTATCAAATGAACATCCGGATGATTCTTTATTTTTTCCTGATCTTCCTGGCGGATAGTAAACAGTAACTCGTAATCTTCGCCACCATTTAAGGCGCAAGTAATGGGATCGAGTTTAAATTCGATGGCCGTATCAAACGTTATCTGATCAATCGGTATTTTATCTTCATAAATACGGATACCCACACCGGAATTTTTGGCAATATGAAAAAGTTCGGAGGCTAGTCCATCAGAGATATCCAACATAGCCGTAGGCACAACACGCGCTTCTTGTAAATCAAAAATAATATCCGTTCTGCTTTCAGGTTTTAATTGTCTGCCCACCAGGTATTCGTACGGCTCAATACCCGGCTGCATATCTGGGTTCGATAAAAATACTTGCTTCTCGCGTTCCAATACTTGCAAGCCCATGAAGGCCGCACCTAAATCGCCTGTTACACACAGAATATCATTTGCCTGTGCCCCACTTCGATACACCACTTTATCGCGCTGCACCCGACCAATAACCGTGACTGAGATAATAATTCCTGAAACCGAAGAAGTAGTATCTCCACCGACCAGATCAATTCCATAATTCGTACAAGCCGACTGAATGCCTTTGTAAAGTTCATCCACTGCCTCAACCGAAAACCGATTACTCAATGCCAAACTCACTGTAATTTGCTCGGCCTTTCCATTCATCGCTGCGATATCAGATACATTAACCGCAACCGCTTTGTAGCCCAAATGCTGAATAGGCATGTAGGAAAGATCGAAGTGAATACCTTCTACTAACATGTCTGTAGAAACTAACAGATATTCATTTCCAATATCTAGTACTGCGGCATCATCGCCAATACCTTTAATCGTAGAGTGCTGCTTTAATGTAACGTGCCGGCTGATTCGATCAATCAACCCAAACTCCCCTAACTGACTAATCTCCGAGCGCTGTTGTTCCATATTAAAAGGTATTATTAAGATTGTGTTCTTTTATCGTTTGATGTGTACATCTATCCTGCAAAAGTAAGATTATGTACGAATATGATCGATTTACCTAGTATATTCGATGTAGTTATGCACCTGTTTAAATGCTGGAAAACGTAATCGCCACAAATTTGATTAAATAAGGGTTCAGGTAATACCTATCAACCAAGAACTGCATTCAGCTATTGTAACATGATTAAACCTTGCACATAAAATGAAATGGACTGTTGGAATTGTTTTGGTTGCCTTACTTTTTAGTGCTTGTAAAACGCAAAAGCCGTATTACAAAACACGCGAAGGCAAGAAAAAACAAAAGTATTATAACGAAATACAATACGGTGGCAAGAGCGCTAGCGAGATGAAAAAGAACTAACATCTTCGCAAAGCTCAATTAAAACCCCTTGGGTAGTTTTAGGATGTAGAAAGCAAATCATCTTATTGTCCGCCCCCGCTTTGGGTTCCTCATTCACTAATTCAAAACCTTTTTCTTTATACTCGTCAATACTTTGCTGGAGATTATTTACGGCAAAAGCTAGGTGATGTATACCCTCGCCACGTTTTTCGATAAATTTTGCAATGGGCGAATCATTGCGCGTAGCTTCTAATAATTCGATTTTAACGCCAGAAACCTCAAAAAACGAAGTGCGAACCCCTTCCCTTTCCACCGTCTCTATTTTATAGTGTTCACGCCCCAAGAGCGCACCAAACAATTGATTGGCCTTTTCCATATTTTTTACCGCTATACCTATATGCTCGAGTTTTTCCATAATTGTTAACTTTGCTGCCAATGAAGAAACTTTTTGTGGAAATCAAAAGTTAGCACCTTGATAATTTAATACCATGATGGATACCTTGAGTGATATGCACGTAGAAGCTGCCCGAATACAACAGGAAATTAAAGACTACCTGGGGCTTCGCACATCCGACTTTGTGTTTGAGTACTCAGGCGTAGATGGAAAAGTAAAATTAGATCTCATTACCATCAACCCTCGGCATAACCAAGCATTTTTGTTTCATAGCGAAACCAGTATCGACAAGGTAGAGGCATTAAGAAAAATGCTCACCTATGTGCAGAATTATAAAGAGAAAGAAAATTCGTACACCATTCAGTGGGTAGCCAAAAACGATACGGAACTTCATACCTCTTACTTTAAAGCCGGTAATATTCTTGATGCCCTGCAAAAACTATATTACGGTCGCGACATGAATACCATCACTGTATTTAGTGTTGTCCTTAACCCTATCTCTTAACAACTATGATTACGGTAACCGATAAAGCCAAAAGCCAGATTATTGCCTTGCAAGAAAAAGAAGGCAAGAGAGACCAAAATAATATTCGCGTATTAGTAAAAGGCGGAGGTTGCTCAGGCTTGATGTACGACCTTGATTTTGATGATGAGATAAAACCTGCGGATCAGGTATTTGAAGATAAAGGCATTAAAATTTTAGTCGATAAAAAAAGTTTGTTGTACCTGTTAGGAACCACGCTTGATTTCTCCGATGGCTTAAACGGAAAAGGGTTTCAGTTTATTAACCCGAACGCCACACGCACGTGTGGTTGTGGCGAAAGTTTTTCTGTATAAGCCTGCGCCACTATTACTGAACGCAGCCTTACGTTAATACGGCAATACACTTTAACTCAATAGCAATTGGAGTAGGTAATGCATTTACCTCTACCGTTGTTCTGCACGGCTGATTCGCTGTGAAATATGTCGCATAGATTTTATTAAATGTAGCGAAGTCATTTTTCATGTTGGTGAGAAATACCGTTACATCAATTAAATTGTTCCAATGCGAACCCGAAGCTTCTAAAATGTAGCGCACATTTTGAAACACCGCATGGCACTGCGCCTCGATGTTGTAGTGCGCAATATGACCATTCGAATCTAACGTAACGCCAGGAATTTCTGTTGATCCTTTTTGTCGCGGCCCCACACCGGAGAGAAAAAGCAAATTACCTACTGCCCGTGCATGTGGATACGAACCAACCGGATCGGGAGCTTTATCAGCATTAAATTCAACCATTATTTTTTTTAATTAAAGCTTTCTGAGAAAATAAAATTATCGTAAACAATATATTTTGTACATCAAATACAGAGTCTCTACAGTTTCGACAAAATGTTAAGAACACGAAAAACAGAACCGTAAAGGATTTTTCCTTTCGCCTTAACGCTTTCATCTTTCATTTATAGATCGTCTGTATCTACACGCTTTTCTTTTGCTTCCCCAAAAGAAAAGCTCCAAAAGAAAAGGGGACAGCCAA
>CAYNKN010000276.1:0-4775 GCA_964397805.1 uncultured Chryseolinea sp.
GGTGGACATCCAGGCCCTGCTGGGCCACGAGAGCATCAGCACCACCCAGATTTACACCAACGTCGGGCAGGAAAGGATGGAGAAGGTGGTGGGAAGGTTGTGAGCCATCCTGCGGCTTTTCCGCCCGTCGCGGCTTATCCGCCACCTTTAGGCTTTGCACTTATTGAGGGTTAGTTCATTGCTTATCCGCCCATTAAAACCCTCATGTAAAGGAGATTATTATGCCTCAAGCAGTTGTTAAACCGATTAGAATCGATGCTGATGGCAATGTAGAAGTCTTTGAAGCGTATTCTGCAAAGCTAGGCAAAACGATTCAAATAACTCCGCGATCTGGTAAGGAAGCCTTATTATCAGATCGTGGATTAGTCATGATATCACCAGCACCGGGAGAGAGGGCTGCACCTGTGTAGACATACACAGTCCAGTCGAGATAGTCGAACATCATGGGGGGGCACCCCCATGATTTTTTGCACTTAAATGCCAGTAGTAATCAATTCAAAAATTGGAGTGTTATCATGAATTCCATATCAGCAACAAAAGTGATGCCTCGCAAGGTATATTTGTATCTCGGCTATCTATGCAATGAATCTTGTCGTTTCTGCGGATTAGACGATTCGCGGGAAGGTTACAACTTTAGTTTAGATAACATTGAACAAGCAATTGACTCACTTCGTACCAATCCACCAGATGTTATCGAAATATCTGGCGGCGAACCAACAATACACCCCGACTTTTTCACAATTTGCCATAAATGCAGAGAAAGTGGCGCAAAAGAGCTTCTTGTCTTTAGTAATGGAATAAAGTTTGCAAATAAAAAGTTTGCCTCCAAGTATGCGCAACTTGGAATAGAAAATACAATCATTACATTGCACGGAGCTAACCCTGAAACCCATGATTACATCACAAAGAGAAAGGGGAGTTTCTTAAAAACACTAAAGGGGCTAGAAAATCTGTCCGCCATGAATGTTCGCACTTCGGTTAAGTTAATTGTAATGAAGCAAAACTTAGAGCAAATGGAAGATTGGGTTAAATTAGTACAAATGCATCACCCTAATGCGCATATGATGTTTAACGGCCTTGCTATCTGGGGGCAAGCCAAGAAAGAAACATGGGAGCTTGCAGTTCGACATGTTGATGCCGTTGCGCATATCGAATGTGCAGTTGACCTAGCACTAAAAAGTGGAAATTCAGTGGGAATTTACTTCATGCCCCCTTGCGTTTTTGATGCTGCTTATTGGGAACACTTTGGTATTCGAGTTTTTAATGAATCAATACTTGAGCCTGCACAGGGGATGATTAGTTCACCACTATTCGAAGAATGTTATTCTCACCCGGATATATGTAGCGGCTGCGTAATGAAACCTAGATGCGTATGGGCATGGAAGCCATACTCTAACTATTACAATCTAGATGAGATTGCACCAGTTCTATGCGAGGCTGTTTGACAAAATATGCCTGGACGGGCAAAATTATGTGCAAACATGCGTAGCGGAAATAATTTCCATGAACTACTGTTTTTTGCAATTAACGGATATCTGAAGTATGTCAACCAATAATCAATTGATAACAGATAATCTTTCTCCAACGCCTAGGATTGATACTGCCTTGCCGGAAAAACCACAGCTAGAAAATCTCGAGCAACGGTGGGCAACATCGTGGGAAAAAAACCATATATTCCAGTTTAACCGCAACGCTGTAAGAGAAAACGTATTTTCTATTGATACACCACCCCCGACGGTATCCGGATCGTTGCATGTTGGGCATGTGTTTAGCTATACGCATACCGACATCATCGCGCGTTTTCAACGCATGAATGGGAAAGAAGTCTTCTATCCGATGGGCTGGGATGATAACGGCTTGCCAACCGAGCGCCGCGTCGAAAACTATTATGGCGTCATCTGCGATCCGTCGGTTCCATACATTGCTGACTATACGCCACCGAAAAAAGTGCCTTCTTCCCGTTCAGAATTTACGCGTATCAGCCGCCGAAATTTTATCGAACTATGCCACGAACTGACGGCACAAGACGAGACAGCTTTTCAGGATTTATGGAAACATCTGGGCTTATCGGTCGATTGGGAGATGACCTATGCGACCATTGATGAGCGTTCGCAACGCACTAGCCAGCGCGCCTTCCTTCGCAACCTGCGCCGCGGCGAATTGTACAACCAGGAAGCACCATGCTTGTGGGACACAACGTTTCAGACAGCCGTGGCACAGGCGGAATTGGAAGATCGGGAGTGTGTAGGAGCCTATCACGACATCGATTTTGCTAGTGCCGATGGCGGTCGGGTGATGATTTCCACTACACGGCCGGAGTTGTTAGTCAGTTGCGTAGCGTTAGTGGCGCATCCCTGCGACGAGCGCTACCTTGAGTTGATCGGCAAGTCTGTATTCACGCCAGTATTCGGTGTTGAAGTAAAAGTCTATGCCCACGAATTGGCCAGTCCGGAAAAAGGTACTGGCATTGCAATGATTTGTACCTTCGGTGACTTGACTGACGTAATCTGGTGGCGTGAGCTGGATTTACCGACGCGATCTGTACTTACCAAAGAAGGCCGCTTTCAGCCGGAAGCACCCGACTGGCTGCAAGGCGATGCAGTCGGTGCTTACGTAAAAATGGCAGGGAAAACTCCTAACCACGCACGGCAGGTTATAGTGGAATTACTCAAAGCGGAACGCAACCTAATCGGCGAACCGAAACCGATCAAACATCAGGTCAAGTTTTTCGAAAAAGGTGACAAACCACTGGAAATTGTCACTACCCGACAATGGTACATCCGCAACGGCGGACGCGAAGAATCGCTTAGAAAAGCCTTGATCGAACGCGGCGAGCAGTTTACATGGCATCCGCGTTTCATGCAGGTACGTTACAGCAACTGGGTATCCGGCTTGCACGGCGACTGGCTTGTGAGTCGGCAACGCTATTTCGGTGTGCCGATTCCAGTCTGGTATGTGCTCGATAAGGACGGCAAGGCCAATTACGATAATCCGATCATTCCCGACGAGAGCGTCTTGCCCATCGATCCACAATCACATGTGCCGCCCGGCTTTACCGAAGTGCAGCGCAATCGCCCCGGCGGTTTTATCGGTGACAATGACATCATGGATACTTGGGCGACCAGTTCATTAACACCGCAAATTGCATGCGGCTGGATCGATGACCCGGATCTCTTCACACGCACCTTTCCGATGGATATGCGCCCGCAAGCGCACGAAATTATCCGAACCTGGCTGTTCTCAACGGTAGTGCGCAGCCATTTCGAACACAGTTGTGTGCCATGGAAGAATGCCGTGCTTTCGGGCTGGATTCTCGACCCGAACCGCAAGAAAATGTCTAAATCAAAGGGTAACGTCATCACTCCGACAAGTCTTCTCGAAAAATACGGCTCTGACGGTGTCCGCTATTGGGCTGCATCGGGACGACCCGGCACAGATACCGCCTTCGAAGAAAACGAAATGAAGGTGGGCAGACGTTTAGCGGTAAAAATCCTCAACGCCTCTAAATTTGTGCTTAATTTCAAAGGCGATCCGAATGGTGATATTACTGAGGTTCTTGATTTGGCGATGGTATCCGAATTAGCAGCAGTGGTTCGCAAAGCTACGGATGCGATGGAGGAGCTCAATTACACCCGTGCATTAGAATGCACCGAACAGTTTTTCTGGTGGTTCTGCGATGATTACTTGGAATTAGTCAAAGTCCGTGCATACCGATCAAGTTTGTCCGCTAGATCAGCTACCAATGCATTAATGTTATCTCTATCTATACTCCAGCGGCTTTTTGCGCCGTTTTTACCCTTCGTGACAGAAGAAACTTGGTCATGGTGGATGGAAGGGTCTGTACATAAAGCACCGTGGCCTAGCAGCGATCTACTATTTAAAAAAGGAAACCATTCCAATCCCCTAGCAGTGCCTGTATGTTCGAAAATTATACGAGATATAAGAAAGGCCAAATCAGATGCCAGTCTTTCCATGAAGAATGATGTAGAAAAAGTGATTATTTTTGATACTGAAGATAATATTCGCGCTTTCCTTGAAGTGATCGAAGATGTTAAAGACTCTGGTCGAGTCAAGGAGTTTATTACAAATGTAGCTGAGTCATACGCCATTGAAGTTTATTGCTCAGCAGTCTCCGTTGTTGAGAAAAAAATGGTACAAAATGCAAGAGATATTCTCGCATAGTCGGGTTGCCAGGGATTTCTCTCCCCGGCTCCCACAGCACCCCACATACGGGGCTGCACAAGGCGCTGCCTCCAAGATTGGAAAGGAGCACCCTAGGAGCTTGTCGGACTTGTCATTTAACTATTTGATTTTTAGCAAGTTAATATTTCCGACGATTTTAAAAAAACAATTAAAATTAGTATGTTGCTGATTAAGTCCGACAGGCTCCTAGGTGACGATCTCCAACGCTAGCTACGGTACGGGCTGCCAACGCTGTTTCAACCGGTCAGGTGCGGTACGGCAGTTGATGTCTAACCGGCTCGTTCACACCCCTGAGTTTTATATAGTCTTGTCAATTGAGAACTATACATTCAATCGCATGTTTAATCATAAGTTTATGATTTATAAAGATAAATACCAATTTAGCCTGAGTCATGTATAGATCATAATTGGCGACACTATATTCATAAAAACCTCTTCAACTGCGCCGGTATCCGTTCCTCCCGCTGCTCCTCCCCCACCCCCAGCGTCACCGCCGCCTCGCCGGGCTTGAGCCAGAACTGCACCACGATTTCGCCCCGGACGGCCACCAGGTCCAGCCACGGTTCGATCTC
>CAYNKN010000277.1:0-4773 GCA_964397805.1 uncultured Chryseolinea sp.
AAACATCTGCCTTACGAGTTATAAACGGCTATGGTTCGGCCTTCGGTAGAAGATCAGAAATACAATTTGCTTTAGGTCAGCTGTCCACTGATTTGTTAGCAGTAATTGCTGCTGAATATAGTTCTTGGAATAACAGTAATGTAGCTGGGGATCTCTTATTTGGTACTACTCCTAATACTTCTGGAGTCATGTTTGAGCGAATGCGAATCACAAGGGATGGGAACGTTGGTATTGGTACTAATTCACCAGGAGCCAGACTACATGTTTTCGATGGTGGATTTCGTCATGGAGGAACGGGTGAAATTAATATTGATGCCCCCAATATAATAGGCGGAAGGTTAAAAATATTGGATAATGGAAATGTCGGTATAGGAACAACAAACCCTGGTAGCTTCAAACTTGCGGTAGAGGGAAAAATTGGTGCAAGAGAGGTAAATATAACACTGGCCAGTTGGGCCGACTATGTATTCGAGCCAGATTATAAGCTACTGCCTTTAGAAGAAGTGCAGCGCTACATTATTCAAAACAAACACCTGCCTGAAGTACCTTCAGCAAAAGAGGTAGAGCAGAATGGTATTAATTTGGGTGACATGAATGTCATTCTCTTGAAAAAGATTGAGGAGCTCACTTTGTATTTGATTGAGTTGAAAGATCAAAACGAAGAAATGAAAAGAGAGATTGGTTTACTAAAAATTAAAAACAAGTAATGAATTCTTTTGATGTTGAGTTCTAAATTTAAAAGTATTTTCAATCAATAATGACAAGTAGCATGTACCAGTTGCTGCGCGTTCAGCTTTTAAAGAATTTTTATGCAGAACCTTAATAAAATAGTCCAGAACCTTATTACTTCTTCAACTATCCTTTCTCAAATACGCAATAGCTTTTTCTAAATCATCGGGTGTATCAATTCCTACTGTTTCGGTTTGAGTTTCGGCCACGGTAATACGAAAGCCGTTTTCTAACCAACGAAGTTGTTCTAACGATTCAGCTTTCTCTAATGAAGATACTGGCAGCTTGGAGATCTGTTCGAGAATATCAACCCGGTAGGCATACATGCCAATGTGTTTGTAAAATCGAAAGTGTTCGAGCCAGTGTTGTTCTTCCGTGCTGCGTATGTGTGGTATGGGCGAGCGACTAAAGTAAAGCGCTTCATACTGATGGTTAATAACTACCTTTACCACATTCGGATTAACTAGCTGTTCGGTAGTATGAATTTGTTTAGCTAACGTAGCAATCTCTGTTTTGCCATCGAGTAATAATCCTAACAAATTAATTTGGTCGGGTTGTATAAAGGGTTCATCACCTTGAATATTAATAATGTATTCAAATCCTTCTTTTCGTTGATCCCAAACTTCATAACATCGATCGGTACCACTAACATGGTCTTCACGTGTCATGCAAACCTCGCCTCCAAAATCTTTTACATGATTAAAAATCTCTTCATGATCTGTTGCTACAATAACATCGGCAAGGCAAGTTGATTTTTTAGCTTGTTCATATACGCGCTGTATCATCGATTTACCCATCATTACAGCCAATGGCTTAGCCGGAAATCGGGTGGACGCATACCGTGCTGGAATGATACCTAAGATGTTCATGGGTTACTATTTTTTTTTTTGACGAGATTAAGGGACAATGTTGCTACCAACATTTTTCAAAACAGCATGAAGGTAGTACGTATACATAAGTAAGTTACTGTGTAATACTTTTCACTTTTAACGATACACCGATATCTTCTAGTACAACAATGGTTGTTCCTTTTTCAACATACTCGCCTTGCGTAAAGGCATCGTACAATTGTTCTTCAATCATTACTTTTCCGCTGGGGCGTAAAATGGTATGTGCTATGCCTGTTTTTCCGGTTAATTTTACAGGATGAAACGTAGCACTATAGCCTTCGCTACTTTCTTGCGTATCCATGAGTGCAATACGCTTGAAGAACCGGGTATTAGACAAGCGTGCTCCCCCTACGAAGAGTAAAACAATTCCGCCAAATACCCCTCCAACGGTAGCGGTAAGCGCCATCATAATATCGTTCATGCGAACAAATTCAAAGTCGAATGCATCATTATTAAGCATGATAAGTACGAGCGCACCAATGGTAACGGTAATTCCAGAAATACCCGCGATACCAAAGCCCGGTATCACAAAAATTTCTAAGGCAATAAGCACGACACCAATAAACAAGGCAATGATTTCCCAATTTTGTGCTAAACCATTTAAGTAGTAAGGTACTAAGTAGAGAATGAGCGCTACTAATGAAGCCGCACCGGCAAAGCCAACACCAGGAGTTTGCAGTTCAAAGTACAAGCCTCCGATAATCACCAGAATAAGTATTCCGCTAATAAATGGATTTAGAAAAAACGCGATCACACGTTCAGATGCGCCTAGGGTAAAGGTGTCGAGGGTATAGTCGGTAATGTTGTTACGCTTTAAGATATCGGTTATCGACTCTACTTTAGCTTCACAAAATCCAAATTTTATTGCTTCGGATGTCGAGAAAGTAATAACCTGACCTTCGTTAGTAACACCATCAATGGCGATGGTTTCATCAACCATACCTTCGGCTATTCGAGGATCACGCTTATTCTCTTCTGCCGTAGAGCGCATAATGGAACGCATATATGACTGATACTTATCGGGTGCTTTGTTACCACTTCCGTCCACTACTGTAGCAGCACCAATGCTGGCACCGGGCGACATATAAATACTATCGCAGGCAATAGAAATTAACGCACCAGCAGAGGCTGCATCCGAATTGATAAATACCCAAACCGGTACTTTTAATTGCATGATTTTCGACACAATATCTTTGGCATCGGTAAGCACCCCACCATAGGTATCCATTTCAACAATAACGATATCGGCTTTGGTATTTTCTGCATGACGTATGGCGAGATCAACATACCGGGTCATGCGTGGGTCAATTTCATTTTTGATCTCCATCACCATCACCTTAGTAGATTGTGCGGCACTTGGGAGCACGCAGGCGAATGCGAAAAGCAACGCGATAAAGAATATGGTTTTTTTCATATTGGTTATGAGGTGTTGAGTAAACTGCTAATAGAACAGGTATTCTAAAGGCTAAGTTTTACTTTGCATAAAAATAAGCGCTTAAACCAATTGGCACGCAGAATTGAAGATAACTTTTCGTATGATTTTAACGGCATAGTCTGGAAGATGGCGGTTTCAGAACATGATCGTGTGCTGGTAGTAGAGGTACGTGATACAACAACCAAACAGGTTAGTTTTTCGGCAATCGATCTGAGAACCCATGAATTTATATGGCAAGATGCCACATTTGATGAACCCTGGTGGATGGATTTATCGGGTGTATCATCGGGCATTGTGCTTTTCACAGTTTACCTCGACACGACTAATCCCGATCGAAAAGCTATATTCGCGCACCGATTGGCCGATAAAAGTTTAGTGTGGTGGAATAATGATTTTTCGATGAGGCGAATTGCTTCCCACTCCATCGAAGGCTTTTCAACTACCTATGGCTTGCACCCACTTACCTTATCGCTGCAAACTGGTGAAGTAATAGATTCCGAAGAACACCCCTCATTGGTTGAGCAGCAGACGGTTAAACCTCAACAGTATTTAGCCGGTCAGGCTAACTTTGAGTTGGTAAAAACATTTTTGCTGGACGCGCTCAATTTGTCTGTTGTTACTGCGTTGGAGTATTTAGAAGTAGATGGATTGATTTTTGTTTCGTGTTATGTGCAAGAAAACGGACTAACAAACTATTTGATAATCTTGGAAGAAAACGGCACTGTGTTACGCCAGGAGAAAATAGGAGAGCAACTTAAAGGAATCGGTCTGGATACTTTTTTCATCCTCGCAGGTTCCGTATTTTTCGTGAAGAATAAAACAGCGTTGGTAAGATTAACAATAGTATGATTAATGAATTGATTTTAGTGGGTGTTTCATTTTTTCATCCACATGTGCAGCAAGATTCCATTGGTATAGAAACCGTAAACGGAAAAATCTTTGTTATCCATCGTGTAGCTGAAAAGGAAACCTTATATGGTATCTCCAAACGATATGGTACTACTGTAGATGTCATTTTACAATATAACACAACAGCCGATGCCGGGTTGGAAATCGGACAAATTCTGAAAGTACCCTATGTACCCCGCAGCACCGCGAAACCAGCAACTGGCACTGGTGGTATCATACACGTAGTGGCTGCTAAAGAAACGATGTTTTCAATTTCGCGTGCGTATGGAATTTCTGTGGATGAACTGAGGCAGTGGAATGGCCTAACAGAAAATTCTGTACTATCGATTGGGCAGGAGTTATCCATTAAGCGAAGAAATACTATAACTCAAACACCTGTGATAACACCTCCTGTTGTGGAGACGTCATCACCTACTCGTGGACTTCATATTGTAGCACCAAAAGAAACGCTCTTCTCCATTTCGCAGCAGTATGGTATTGGGGTTCAGCAGTTAAAAGAATGGAACAAATTAGAAGGTAACGAAATTAGTATCGGACAAGAATTAATTGTAGCCACACCTAAAGCAACTGAGGTAGTGCGTGCTCCGGTAGTGGTTGTTGAAAAAACAGAACCACCGGTAACACAACCCACTACACAAACAAAACCAGTAGAAGTAAAGGAACAGACTATCCGCATATCCGAGTCGGTAAAGAATAGTGATGAAATTGTTCAGGTTGGTGTAGCCGAATTGATTGAAGGTACAGATGGTAATAGAAAATATTTAGCCTTGCACCGAACAGCACCTGTAGGAACAATTTTAAAAGTTAAAA
>CAYNKN010000278.1:0-4762 GCA_964397805.1 uncultured Chryseolinea sp.
GTTTTAAAAAATAAAGAGTTGTTGGTAGTGTATGTACATATCCAACAACTCCTAAAATTCTTACTTCTTTTTATACGTCAACGCTTCCGGAATCCACTTATTTAAATCACGTACACGCGTGCTGTGTGAAGGGTGAGTCGATAAAAACTCAGGAGGAGCCTGACCGCCACTTAAACTAGACATACGCTCCCAAAATTTTGGTGCTTCATGCGGATCATACCCCGCCAAAACCATAAATATCAATCCCATTTGATCAGCTTCCGATTCGTGCTCACGACTAAACTTAAGCATACCTACATTGGTACCTGCGCCAACAGCCTGCATAAGTAATTGGGTTCCTGCAGTTGGGTTCTGACCCATTAATGCCGACAACGTACCTAAGCCATATTGTGCAACCATTTGCTGGCTCATTCGCTCGCGACCATGATTGGCAATAGCATGTGCAATTTCGTGCCCCATAACTACGGCTACACCAGCCTCATCTTTACAAATAGGCATAATGCCGGTATAAAAGGCCACTTTACCTCCGGGCATACACCAAGCATTTACCATTTTAGGATCTTCAATTAAGTTAAACTCCCATTCAAAACCCTGTAATTCGGATGTTAGATTTTTACTGGCCATGTACTCCTCTACTGCCCGTTGAATTTTAACACCCACATTTTTAACTAACTGAGTTTGCTCTCGATTGGTAGAGAGAGGTCCTTGTTGAATAACCTCCCTGTATTGTTGGTTCGCCATCGGGATGATTTCAGCATTAGAAACCAAGCTCAATTGTTTACGACCAGTAACTGCCACCGATGCACAGGCATATACTACCAGCGCAAGTGCAGAACAGAATAATAGCTTCTTTATCATACCTTTTATTTTTTACAAAAATACAAATCTATGCGTGCATTGTTTTTTAGATTTGTAAGAACTTACAACAATTTAACCAAAGGCATTCGTCATTATGAGAATATTTGCGATTGGCAGAAATTATGCAGAACATATTCAGGAATTAAACAATGAAAGGCCTGAAGAACCCGTTATCTTTACCAAACCAGACACCGCCATATTGCGTAACAACGCACCCTTCTATTACCCCGATTTCTCTACCGACATCCACTATGAAGTAGAGTTGATTCTACGAATTTGTAAGGAAGGAAAAAATATTGGGGAGAAATTTGCCCAGAACTATTACGATGCTATTGGTATCGGTATTGATTTTACGGCACGCGATCTTCAACAAAAGGCTAAAACGAAAGGATTGCCATGGGATATTGCTAAAGGTTTTAATGGATCTGCACCTTTGTCAGACAAATTTATTCCGGTTAGTAATTTGCCCGATTTAAAAAACATCAATTTTAGTCTACGTGTAAATGAAGAAGTGAAGCAACAGGGGAACACCAGCATGATGTTATTTAGTTTTGACTACATCATTGCTTACTTATCAAAATTCTTTACCCTTCGCACGGGTGATTTAATATTTACAGGAACACCAAAAGGTGTAGGCTCGGTAAAAATCGGTGATGTATTATCGGCATATTTTGAAGATGAAAAACTGTTGGAATTTGATATTAAATAAAACTGTTCTGCTATTTTTTGCGGTTGCACCATTTTTTGCTTTCGCCCAATTAAGTAAACCCGAAGAAAAATTTAGGGATACGGAAGAGTACCTCTACCCCATACGACCAGGACAACCCGGCTCCCTTGCCGGAACCATGGGGGAACTACGCAGCACACACTTTCATTCCGGTATTGATATTCGTACCGATAATATGATTGGCTTGCCTGTACAAGCTTCAAAAAGTGGATACATCTCACGTGTTACGATGAGCGGCACAGGTTATGGTAATACGTTGTATATCACTCACCCAGATGGCAACACTACCTTGTATGCGCATCTCGACCAATTTAAAGGAGCAATAGCCAACTACGTATTGCAGGAACAATACAGACGAAAAGTTGGAGAGATTGATTTGTTTTTTAGAGAAGATCAATTCACCGTAAAACAAGGCGATACCATTGCACTCTCTGGTAATACCGGAGGATCAAGCGGGCCTCATTTACATTTTGATATTCGTGATGCCGATAATCATTCACTCGATCCGCTCAAAGTAGCTAAGTTCCCAGAAATTTTCGACAACCTCCCTCCGGCTGCTGAGAAGATTGCCTTGCGTACGCTGGATATAAACTCTCGTGTAAACGATCGCTTTGGCCGGTTTGAATTTTATGCACAACGGGTAGGTAATAATTTTGTGATTAACACTCCCGTAAACGCGTATGGTAATATTGGTGTTGAAATCATTGCCAAAGATAAACTCGCACCGGGTAGCCCGTTTTTTGGTGGCGTAAACTACATTGAAATGCGTGTAGACAGTCAGTTGGTTTTTAGTCAGGCGATAGATCGGGTAAACATTGCAGAAACACGTGCCATATATACACTCATGGATTTTAGAACGATGCGCACCAAGGGTACGCGATTCTATAAACTATATGTGGAAGATGGTAACAACTTACCTTATTACAAGCATGCTCCAAGTTCAGGAAAAATAAATGTTACCCCCGCTAAAGATGTACCGGTCGAGATAAAACTTTCCGATAGCTACCGAAACTTCAGCAAGGTATCGTTTAAGCTCCGCCCAAGTATGCCAACTAAACAAGTCTCTTCATTAGAGACACTAACCTCGGATATTAGTAGCGATGTTTCTGAAAATACGTTTATGGTTACCGCCAAACCATCAAAAAATTTTGATAACAAAGCTATTGTTTACTACCGAGCATATTGGGAGAAAATAGAGCCTACCTATGCTAATCACAATCAATTAGTATTTCTGTTGGACTTACGTAACTCCCTACCCGATTCGGTAGTCGTAAATGGAAAATCCATAGTAACGAATCTTCGCGCACGTATTCCCTCAGAAACAGAGTACACATATTATGGTGATTATGTGGATTTAAAATTTCCATCCAATTCACTTTACGATACCCTTTACCTGACCACCCATTATACTGTAGGCAAAAATGGAAATGAAATCTTTACCATAGGGTCACGCGTTTTTCCACTACATAAAAGTATAGGGGTATCGTTAAAACCCGATAAATCTTATTCAAAAGAAAAGAATGTGGCAGTATATCGGGTCGTTGGAAATAGTTACGCCTATGTTGGTGGTACATGGCAACATGGTAAGCTTAATTTTTTTACCCGTGAGTTGGGTGATTACACCATCTTGAAGGATTCCACTCCACCAACTATTTCGGTGGTGTATGCCAATAACCAAGCGGTTCGTTTTAAAATTCGGGATGATTTATCGGGTATATCGTCCTACGAAGCAAACATAAATGGAGAATGGTTGTTACTTCATTTTGATAATAAAACAGCAAC
Organism: uncultured Chryseolinea sp.; assembly: GCA_964397805.1. Taxonomy (GTDB): domain Bacteria; phylum Bacteroidota; class Bacteroidia; order Cytophagales; family Cyclobacteriaceae; genus Chryseolinea. The sequence continues at coordinate 3,368 of CAYNKN010000278.1, forward strand.
CTTAAAATCGGAACGACTTGATCCTTCAAAGCCCATTCGTGGGGAACTGGAGTTAATCGTGACCGATAACGCAGGAAACCAATCTCGTTTAACCCGAAAAATACCCTAAACCTATGGAGCTTAAAATTGGCAGTAAAGCACCCGCATTTTCAGCAAAAGATGAAAACGGAAACATTGTAAAACTTACCGACTTAAAAGGCAAAAAAGTAGTACTCTACTTTTATCCAAAAGATATGACTCCCGGCTGTACGGCCGAATCTTGTAACTTACGCGATAACTATAGTACATTAATAAATGGTTTCGAAGTCTTGGGTGTAAGTACGGATACCGAGAAGTCGCACCAAAAATTTATTACCAAGGAAAGGCTTCCCTTCCGCTTACTAGCCGATACTGATAAAAAGCTTCATGAAGCGTATGGTACATGGGTTGAAAAATCGATGTACGGCAGAAAATATATGGGTACTGCCCGCGTAACATTTGTTATCAATGAGGCAGGCATCATTGAAGATATTATTGATAAAGTAGATACAAAGAATCATACTAGTCAAATACTAAAGGACAGTAACAGTAAGCCTGCTTCCGCCAAATCCGTAAAGAAAGTGGCACCTAAAAAGCTGGTTAAGAAAACCGTTACTCCAAAAAAAGTAGCCAAGAAAAAAGTAGCTCCTAAAAAAACGACTAAGAAGAAGTAATGTGATCGTGAGGGTTGCTGCCTCTAAATAAGGCTTGAAACAATAACGATAAGCCGATTACAATTCCGCAACCAATGATGTTGTAAAGTAAGTAGGCAATTTCTTCGCGGTAAAAGAAGTAACAATAGAGTACCACTATTTCTGCGATAATAGCGGCCCAAAATACAGCTGAACCCTGAACACGCTTTACAAAAAATGCTGCGAGAAAAATCCCGAGAATAGTGCCGTAAAAAAGTGAGCCCACAATATTGACAAATTGAATCAAATTTTCGGCAAAACTTGCCAACATAGCAAACACCATGGCCACCAACGCCCAAAAAATAGTAAACACACGAGATGCCTTTAAGTAGTGCAATGGATCTGCATCACTTTTAACAGAACGCTTATAAATATCAACTGTGGTGGTTGATGCCAACGCATTGAGTTCTCCAGCCATCGAAGACATAGCCGCAGAAAACATTACTGCTAATAGCAAACCAATAATTCCGTTTGGTAAACTACTCAGCACAAAATTCAAAAAGATGTAATCACGATCTTGCGTTTTTGCTCCGGGTATGGCTTCAGCAATAGTGGTCTTCACACTTTCTCGCAATACTTTTTCATCAGCTTGAAATTTAAAAACAGCCTCCCGCGCTTTCGCCACTTTATGCTGATCGTCAATTTGTATTCCGGCAACCAATTCATCTACAGCTTCACGCTTTTG
>CAYNKN010000279.1:0-4754 GCA_964397805.1 uncultured Chryseolinea sp.
CGCAGAATTGCAAAGCAAGATGAAAAAGCCTGAAATTATTGAATTTCAGGCTTTTCTGTTTTATTCCAATTCTAGTAGCGATCTTCCATTGACGCAGTCTTAAAATAGGTCACCCATACTCGCTCGGAAGTTAATTCTGTACGCTATTGAAAATCCAATTTAAAATAAAAACGCTAAACGGAAGTTACTTCCGTCCATCTACTCAATTCATAAACTCAACTTCTAATAATCCTTTCAAGCCAGCATAGTTTCTCGCGCTGCTATAAAGGGAATCTTCCGGGTTGCTTATTATACCTTCTTTAAAAGGATTATCATGAACATACGCTAGCTTGTGGTCTACCAGCTCATTGCTGAATAATTCAATTGCATGATATTCATTTTGTCAGAACTTGTACTTCACGTGTTTCTTACTTTCTTCAGCTGCCGATTGAAAAAACCTTAACATCCATTGTTTACGACTTTCTCATTGCTTTCAATAGCCCGGTAGATGTGCGCAGAGGTTAACTTTTTAAAACCTCATATTATCGCTTCAATATTGTATTCTCCATTTCTTCTAACAATGAGATGGATATGATTGGTCATTAAACATCAGGCATAGATGATAAGTCCTTTGTACTGTTGGCAATGTTTGAGTGAGGTAAAATGAAGTCTTTGTATTGCTGTCGGGGAACTACATCAATCCATTTCTCTACAGCAAAGGTTATAAAGTAAGGTCGGTCTTGATCGTAGACTTTGTATTTCTCGCTCATGTGTTCGAGGATTTTATGGAACTAAGTTCCAAATTTCGAGTATTGCATCTAAGACGTTTTTAAGAGTCGCACGGAAGTAACATCCACGCAAGATGGTTTATTATATAGGCACGGATGAACCACGCGCTTTCCGTGACACAACATCCTCGCTAGATGGGGAAATTTTATTGGTGGCAGCTTTATAGCTTTACACTTTTCTCTACATCCCAAACTTGAATTAAAGAAATCCAGTTCTGTTTCTTTTCTATTAGGTTTAGTGGCTACTTTAAATCACTTGTATTAATATTCCACTATTTGTTGAGTACAGGTAGGACCTTTTATATAAAATCGTCCGTCTTTATAATGAACAGGTTCTATGCCCATTTGCGGGGTAAGTTCCCAAGGTTCAAAAGTTTGGCTATACGGGTATGGTCTTTTTTCATACATAAAATAATGGCATGCATTCCATAGTTGCCCATCAGGACCTATAAACAATGCGTTATGACCCGTCTCTTGATAAGGGTCTTCTGTATCTTGAAATTTCAGGTCGGCATACCCTCCGCTTGCTGCCAGGTCCGCACGATATCCTTTTTTTCTAGTTCCAAAAATTGGTTCGGGTGAAACTAGTTCCCATGGGCCTAATGGATTTTTTGATTTTAATAATCCTACTTCATATCCCCGTGTCCACGATGAGAAGAACATAAAATAAGTGCCTTCTCTTTTTATCACGTAAGGCCCCTCAATGCCACCCACCATCCACTCTGGCCATCCTGGTTGACGCTTGTCTAAAAATTTTTCAATAGGCGTAGTGAGCTTGCCTGTCTTCAGATCGATTTTCGCCTGAAACAATCCATTGCCGCTACAATAGAAGTAGGTTTGCCCATCTTCATCCTCAAACAAAGTAGCATCATTATTATACTGCGATGTTAACGGTCCATTTACTAGTTTGTAAGGGCCGGTAATGCTATCAGATGAAAATAGCCAAACACTGTGTGTGCTCATTCCCTTTGGATCTTCTGCAGTTACTTTACCGCTATTTACGGTGAGGTAAAATTTGTTTTTAATAAAATGGATTTCGGGCGCCCAAAACCGTCCATTATAAGGGCAATCTGCCGGTAGCTTAGAAGAATCAATTAACCAGGTAAGTTGTTTCCAATGGATTAAATCATCCGACACTAATAAACGCACACCTGGATTTTTACCGGTCCATACCGGATTTGAAGTTCCGGTACAATACCATTTACTTCCCACTTTAAGTATAAAGTGATCTCGCATGGAAATAGTCGTATCGCGGGTAATAGGATTCGTGTATTTGAAACTATGTTTGACGGTGTTATTAGAAGATTGTTTACTTGGAGCTACTTGCGCAATACATAAAGATGAAAGTAGTATAAGGTAAGAGGCTAGAATATGCTTCATGTATTTATTGATTAACTATTCACTTATCTATTTCTCGTTCGTGTGGAAAAGTAGAGAGATTATCCAAAGGGTGCAAGTCCTTTATAAGACATTGATTCGCATAGCCCTATGGATAACATCCATAAAATCCGTATAGCGGATAAGTTTAAGTTCTCTTTTTAAAATGTATTATAAGATGTACTCTAAAGCCGAAGTAATTATTTTCAATCTCCGATATAAAACTACTCAACCTTAACCCGTATCCCTTCCGAATGACTAGCAAATTCGGGCGCATACATGCATTGAATGTTGGTTACGCCATTGGAGAAATCTCCTTTTTGTGATACGCGCAAATCATATTCAAATACATAGGTGCCTTTACCTAAGTAACCGATGAAGAAGTTTGTAGCCAGATCGCGTGTGCTCTCATAGTACGATAATCCATCCTGGTATTTATAAGTAGAGAGGGTAGAGGTCGGTTCAAAACCAGATGCACGCATATCTTTTAAGTGTACATATTCCATATCGCGATCTACGCGCAACTCAATGCGTACTTTGACAAGATCACCAAGTTGCAACGGAGACTTTTCTGTAATGGGTGTAATCACCGGCCCACGTTCGGTGTTCACTTGTTTGAAGAGTTGCTTCTTCAATTTTAAGGGAGTTTCAGCTGGAGTAATTTTATCTAATTGTTCAAAGTATTGCCAATACGCTGCGCCCCAGGCTACACCATCATCTGTTTTTGAAATGGTGATGTTACCCATGCCGGAATTTATTTCTACTGCTGTCCACGCTGTTTTAAAATATCCGGTTCCTGCTTCAACTTTCGTGTCTTCGCGTTTGGTTGGATCTATGGTTTCGTTACCTACTTTTATTTCTACCAGTTTGGTAGAAGCCAATGCATCGCTACCTCTACGCAACAAGGCATAACATGCTTCGGTAGTTGCTTTGGTCGTTTTCCAATCTTGTGTTTGCTTTTGTTTCAGTAACCAAATTTTTAATTCTTCAACCGACTTATTATCTTTTGCTACTTCATCATACACTTCAATCATCAGGGCTTGCGTTTCAATCGGTGCCTGATACCAATAATAGCCACGATCATTTTTCCAATACATACCCATTTCTTCTGAACGCAAGGCACGTTCAGTAAATGATTTAATCATAGCTGTCGGTGTTGTCTTGTCATCATAACGATGCAGGGCAAGACTAAGCATACCTTGCATGTACAGATTTTGCTTTAACCAATATTTTTTGGCCTGGTTTAAATAATAGGTAAACGCTTCATTTACATCTACCGGAACGTTAATGTCTTTGAAGTAGCTACGCATGTAGAGGTAATGAATCTGACTATAACCAAGGTGGTTGTCATCAAATTTTATTAAACCTTTTTTGGCTTGCGCTTTCAGTCGTTCGTAGTCGTCTTTCAATTGGTAATCTAAATAAGTAAGTGCATGGGTTATCATGTTCCATGTTCGCTTTTCTTCACGCACTGAACGGACACCCAATACATCCAGATGCCCCATGCCCGTTATGATGTGTTGTGTCATGTAGCGATCATCTTTAAATCCGGGGAACCAACTAAAACCTCCGCTCGCATTTTGAGCTTTTACAATTTTGTCGAGTGCACGCTCTTGTTCGCTGGCCATTTTGTTAAGATCAAATAACAACCCTACGTTGCGTTTGCGCTGCGATTCATCTTTGGCATGTAACACCCACGGGGTTTCTTCTAACAGCGCTGATTTTAACTCCTGATTTTTTTCCAGATTAGAAAGTAAGGCATCGGGTTGGATGTTCTTCCACGAATCGAATACTTGTTTGATGCGTGGGTTTGAATTCGCAATATGCGATGCAATGCTATTTGCATAAAACTTACTGAACGTTTGCTCTACACAATCGTACGGATATTCCATCAGGTAGGGTAATGCTTGTATGGCATACCAAGCCGGATTAGAAGTAAACTCTAATGTGTAGCGATGATGACGCAACGATGTTGATTTATTATTTACAAGCTTTTCGAATGTAAACTCCTTCGTTTGCTTACCGCGAATGGGCAAGGGCAACGATTCGGTTACTAACATGCGGTTAGTAACTACCGGAATTGTCATCTCTTCACCATCGGAAAAACTTCCGGCTTTCGCCACTACGCGATAGGTAATCGCTTGCACACCTTCCGGTATTTCAATGCTCCATTCGAGGTTAGTACTTTGACGAGGCTTCAGTGAAAAGGATTTTGACTTGCTGTTGTTTTTCATTTGCACATCTACCGACTGCATAGTCAGCGCATCAAAAAATTCAAGCTGTGCTTGTCCGGATAATTCGTCATCTACCAAACTGTTTACCTTTACCGAAAAAATCATTTTATCATTTTCACGGAAGAAACGTGGCTGATTAGGAACTACCATCAATTCTTTTTGCGTCACTAAATGGTTGATGATTGAACCTGATTTTAAATCTTGAGTGTGTGCAAAGCCCAGCATCTTCCAGCGTGTAAGTGCTTCGGGTATGGTAAAGTTGATGATGATTTCACCTTCTGCATTAGTTTGGAGGTGCGGATAAAAGAAAGCCGTTTCATTCAAGTTAGTGCGCACTTTTACTTGCGAGAAATCTTCTTCTGCTGGGGGGTTTAGT
>CAYNKN010000280.1:0-3012 GCA_964397805.1 uncultured Chryseolinea sp.
GCTATTTTTAGTGCTACCGGTAAACGTTTGTATAATCAACCCTTCTCGTTGCAAGAAGAATTAAAAGGTGTTAAACTGAGCGAGAAATTATAATGGCATTTTTTTAGGATTTTAAATCCAGAGCATGGATTTAAAATCCTAAATTATCTATCGTTCGACATGACAAATGTCGAACAGTGAAAATTACTTGGTGCGCTCTACATCGCGTAGGTTATCCAGTTTCTTGTTACGCAAAAATCCGTTTATATCTTCAAAGTGTTCTTTAATGCGTTTGTTCCCAAATTCAAATACCTTGGTGGCTAGTCCATCTAAAAAATCACGATCATGCGAAACTAAAATTAGTGTACCGTCAAATGCCTTTAGGGCTTCTTTTAAAATGTCTTTTGTTTTAATATCTAAGTGGTTGGTAGGCTCATCTAATATCAAGAGATTGACGGGTTGCAATAACAGTTTGATCATTGCCAATCTCGTTTTTTCTCCACCCGATAATACCTTTACTTTCTTGTCAATGGTTTCGCCACTAAACATAAAGGCACCCAGAATATCTTTTATTTTTGTTCGGATGTCGCCTTCGGCAATGTAATCGATCGTCTGAAATACAGTCAGATCTTCATCTAATAAAGCAGCTTGATTTTGTGCAAAGTAACCAATCATGCAATTATGACCGAGTGCCAGATTACCTTCATAATCAATCTCACTCATAATCGCTTTTACCAAGGTTGATTTACCTTCACCATTCTTTCCAATAAAAGCTACCTTCTCGCCACGATTGATGGTGAGTGATACATTATCAAACACAACATGATCGCCATATCGCTTGGTAAGTCCTTCGGCCATCACCGGAAAACTTCCTGAGCGTGGTGCGGGCGGAAACTTCAAATTCAAATGAGAGGTATCTACTTCATCGACTTCAATAAGCTCAATTTTTTCCAACATTTTTACGCGCGACTGCACTTGTAATGTTTTAGAGTATGTACCTCTAAACCGATCTATAAATTGTTGAATATCGGCTATCTCACGTTGTTGTTCTTCAAAGTGCTTTTGCTGTTGTTCCCTTCTTTCTTTGCGTAACTGCAGGTAGTGCGAGTAATTGGTTTTGTAATCGTATATACGTCCCATTGTAACTTCAATGGTGCGGTTTGTGAGGTTATCAACAAATGCTTTATCGTGACTAATTACAATTACTGCTTTCGCATTATTTTTTAAAAAATCTTCTAACCACTGCACTGATTCAATATCTAAATGGTTGGTAGGTTCATCTAACAGAATTAAATCTGGTTTTTGTAATAATATTTTTGCCAATTCAATTCGCATACGCCATCCACCACTAAACTCACTGGTGGGTCTGGTAAAGTCGGTACGTAAAAAACCCAAACCAAGTAATGTCTTTTCTACTTCGGCATCAATATTAATTTCCTCAATTGAATAGTACTTTTCGCTGAGTTCAGAAACCTGTTCAATAATTTTTGCATACTCATCCGATTCGTAATCGGTTCGCGTTTCCAACTGATGATTAAATTCGTCAATGGCCTTTTTCATTGATAGAATTTTACCGAATGCCTTGGAGGCTTCCTCGAATACTGTGTCATCATCTTTGGTGAGTAAGTGCTGAGGCAAGTAGGCAATAACTGCATCCTTAGGTGCAGATACCTTTCCGCGGGTAGGTTTAGTGGCTCCAGCAATTATTTTTAAGAGAGTCGATTTACCCGCACCGTTTTTACCCATTAGGGCAATACGGTCGTTTTCGTTAATGTTAAAAGTGATATTACTAAAAAGAGCCGAACCACTAAACTCTACACTTACTGCGTCAACTGATATCATATTGTTAAAAAATAAGCGGCAAAGATATTATAATTTTTCTATCGCAATGATGACTATATTAAGCTCAAGTTTAACAATCCTTTGTATTTTAACCGCCACAGCCAAATTACATACAAACTCAACCCGCCTACGCCAGCCTATCAACTTATTACTATGACCTTTTTGAAAGTTACCCAGATTGCCAAACAAGAACAGCAACAATGGATTTTAAAAGATATTGAGTTTACTCAAAAGCGTTTACAAAAAATTGCCATTACCGGAGAAACCGGATCCGGAAAAAGCACACTACTCAAAATTATAGCGGGTCTTATTCAACCCGATGAAGGAGAGATATGGCTAAATGAAAATTTGGTAGAGGGACCTGATCATAAACTTGTTCCGGGTCATTCAGAAATTGCTTATTTATCACAGCACTTTGAGCTTCCAAAATTTTTACGTGTAGAGCAAGTGTTATCGTATGCTAATATTTTATCAACAGAAGAAGCTACAACACTTTATACTGTTTGTCAGATAAATCATTTGCTTCAGCGTAAAACCGATGCCTTATCAGGAGGTGAACGTCAACGAATTGCGTTAACACTCTTACTAGTTACTTCACCCACATTACTCTTGTTAGATGAACCCTTTTCTAATTTAGATCCACCGCATAAACAAACATTAAAAGAAGTTATCGAAGCTATTGGTAACCAGTTGAAGATTACTTGCATTTTAGTGTCACACGATCCAACCGATACGCTTCCGTGGGCGGATAGAATCATTGTATTGCGAGATGGAAATATGCTACAGCAGGGTAGTCCGCAAAAAATTTATAACCAGCCCATTGATGCTTATACGGCCGGCATGTTTGGATCCTTCAATACCATTCGACCTAACTCTTCAACGCATTCGGCTTTCTTCGAGAATCGGTCTAATCGAAAAACGTTGTTTCTACGCCCCGAGCATTTGCGTATAGCGTCTACTAAAAAACAAGCCATTAAGGGAGTTGTATCGGCTATACGATATTTGGGAAGTTTTTCTGAAGTGGAAGTACTCACGGAAGATGATTCCTTAGTTGTTCAAACTACCGAAGTGCAATCGTTAGGCGCAGTGGTTTATGTTTCGCTTTCTCCTGATTATATTGCCAGCCTGAATAAGTAAACTGAAAGCGCTATGAGAATTCTGGTATGTGATGATGAAGAAGTAGTATTAAAA
>CAYNKN010000280.1:3022-4752 GCA_964397805.1 uncultured Chryseolinea sp.
GTGGTGAAGGTAGCCCTTGAAAGTAAAAATGCCGAAGTAATACTTGCCCGTGATGGACGACAAGCTATACAGCTATTACGCGAACAACCTACTTTCGATTTGATTATAACCGATATTCATATGCCGCATTTTAATGGCGATGATATTCTTACGCTTGTGCGAAATGAACAACAACGTAATACACCCATCATCATGATTTCTTCTGATGGTGAAGAAGAAGTAATTGCACTTGCCCTAAAACAAGGTGTAAACGATTTTATAGTAAAACCGGTAGATGCGACAACCTTGTTAAAAAAGATAAAGCCTTATCTTAAGTAGTTTGGAAAATTGTTACTGATGATCTTTTCTTACCTAAGAAAATTATTACGGATTTCTTAAAACGCTTCAGCTACAGAAAAATAAAAATATCCACCTTCGCGGCCAAGCGCATAATCTACACGAATATTTAAACGCTCTGCTGGATTAACCGCAAAGCGTAAACCCGTGCCTATAGAGTATTTGAGCGTAGAAGCTTTAACCTCATTAGGGGCATTAAACACATCGCCTAAACCAGCAAATGTTACCATACCCAATCGCCAAAAAAGTGGATAGCGATATTCAAGCTGTGAGCCAAAAAAATGATTATCGCGGTATCGGTTTCTTGGATAGCCGCGTAAGATATCATCACCACCGGCCTGCGATAAATCTAAAAAGGGAACTTCTCCATAACTTAATCGCAGTTTTGTTTGTAATGCTAATGATTGTTTCTTTCTGAGTGGCCAATAGTGTTGATAAATTCCATTAATACTAAAAAAGGAAAACTGACTACCAAGCGCTGGTGTATATAAATACGTAGATAGTTCTATCAGTTTTCCACTTCGTGCATTGATTGGGTTATCCCGACTATCAAAAATACCAACCAGCCCCATAGCGGAACCAACGCCACCCTTATAACCCGTAACGGTACCCTGTTCTAACACACCGCCTTCGGAATACTGAAATCCAAACTCATACTCAAAATGATAATCCAACCCCACAAAAAGTGAAGGTCGAATTTTTTTTAGCATAAGACTTTTTATACTTACTAAACTATAGGCATAAAACTCTTCATTCGACTGTGGTGTATTGTTACCAATACCATAGTACCGATCAGGAAAATCGCGGTAGCGTAGTTCTCCTTTAAACAAATAATTTTCATTTCGACTAAAAATATTCCATAACCCCCAAACATCGAGTTGTCGATTTTGCGTGTAGTCTGCAAGAAACTGAACGTACGATACACGCGTTAGCTTTTCATAGTCATGCTTAGGCGGAATTTTAAAATAGTATACACCAGCACCACCTAATGCCCATCGCGTGTCGGGTGTGTAATAGAGTAGGGGCAATAGAAAAAAACCACTCTTTTCAACGTTGAGGGTATCATCCAATCGACTAAAACCAAATACTTTTTTTTTCTGTGCCTCGCTTTCTTTAACTACTAGCAGCATGAAAAGAACAGCACAAACAAACCGCACCAAAGCCATCATATAATACTAAAAAATAAAGTTTATTGTCTTTAACAACGCCTAACTAACCACAAAAAATTGTCCTTTTCGGAACACAAAGCTATATACAATTGTGATCAGTAAGTAATGCTACATCAACGTATTATGACGGTTCAGGTTGATTTCTAGTCTACCACGCTTAATTTAGTATGCGCCAGCTGGCAGCTTAATGGTAAAAACAGACCCAACACCCACCTGACTTTTTAT
>CAYNKN010000281.1:0-4739 GCA_964397805.1 uncultured Chryseolinea sp.
AAATATTCATGCGCATATTTTTCACAACATCTACTTTAATGCGCGAGGCCGCCATGCGTTCCATGTATCGAAACACATTGGTAAGTAGTACACTAATGATTATCGAAATACATATAAACACCAGTGCATCCATAGGACCATGCTCTTGAACAATCGAAAGAAAATGATGCTTAAAGAGCCCTAATATATAGTTCAGGGAAAATGAAAAATCGGGCACTTCCGGAATAGCGGTAGTAACATTTTCATCGTATGTGAAAAGCATATCCAGCAACGGAATCATCAACGCCAGATTGACCACACTAAAAATAATACCCAACACCGAGTACATTAAAAATTGAATTAACCGTGGTACTAAATTGGGTGCGTATTGAAGAATACGAAAGTAGATTTTCATCTGTTAACAATGTTTAATTTTTAATAGAACAGATGTCTGCCTATCGTGTTAGGTCTGTTCTTCACTAATGGATATCCTATTTTCGAGTTAATAGTTTTAATGGGCGTATAAGCACCTACTAAAAATGATACGATCGTTTCGGGATATTCCATCGCAGAGCAACTGAGCTTATTAGTGTATTCGTATTATAAAAAGTCAACTCACTTTTACTCATCCGGTATTGAAAGTTCGCATCAATAAAAAAGTTATGCTTCCACTGCCAGGTTGCCGAAGCTTGTAAGAAGGCAATTTCATTACTAAATCCTTGTCCTATTCTGTTATCAAATCCTTGTTCGCGTGTTCTACTATCTTTTAAAATGTCGCTACCCCAGTTCAATTTATTGTCGCCCCAGGTATACAATTCTGCTGAATCGCGACCAATTGTTGCCACCATTAATTTAGCAGTGAGTTGTAAACGTGGTAAGGGTTGGTATCGAATAACACCAATTAGTTCAGTGAAATTAGCCCCTAATGGGTGACCTATGGGCTGACGATAATGGGAGTAACTACCATACCGCGTGTTGTGTGTAAACGTATATGGGCGTGCTACATTTATCTCGCCCTGCAAATCCAGGTTACGAATACCAAAAGCATCTACATATTTTCCACCAGCCTGAATAGCAAATTTATTAGCCCACCAGCCATTGCGTGCGCGAATGTTGGCCATCACAAACTCATCCAACACAAACTGGCCATAAAACGAAAGCTTACGAGCCACGTTCCATTTAAAATCCATTCCCAGAAGTACATTGTCGGTACTTCCATTTTGTTGCTCAATAGCACGATAAAAAATTATAGGGTTGAGGTAATCAAACCGAAAACTTTGTAATCCGGTGGTGTCATCCGGACTAAATACTACGGACTCAAACAATCCAATATTTAACTTCTTACCCAGATTTATACTGAAGTGATGCAAGGCCACAAACTTATCAGGATAACCATTGCCGGTGTCTCTGCTTCCCCCTAAAGTAGCATCGGCATTGGCAGTCATTTTAGTGAGTAAGAACATGTAGTTTAACTTCCATACCTTAACATTGCTCATCAAAAACATCGAGGGTGGTGCATAGTCTGAAAAAATAAACGACCGCTGCCCATTACCAATAAAAAACCTATCGTGCCCAAACTGAACATGAATATGCTTTGTGGCGTCAAACGTGATATAACCACGAGCTTGAAAAAAATCTACCGCATTACCTTGCTTGTATGATTTCCAAAAACCTTCATGCGGAATAACCGGATTAAGTACCATTTGATCCCTCACATAGGATGGCAACAAGGCCTGATTTTCACTCAGGTAGGTATAAAAACCAACCTTTTTGTCTACCATACCACGAACTTCCAAACCGCGCGTATTGATAAATAACATATCATCTCTGCGCGAATCCTGCCCCGCCCCCAAATACAAAACAGGGTTAACATGTAAATCGAATTCCGGAATATCGACATGGAAAAAATCGGCCTTCTTTTGATAAAAGTGTTTTAAGATGGGTTTCTTACTTGTGGCTGATTCGGCTCCAGACCACTCCCAACTATCATTTTGCAGATAGGTATAGTTAAACTGATCAGCCGAAGAGGTAAATCCATCTAACCGCGAAACGGAATCTGCCCAATCTATTACAGCCGATCGTTTATAAGGTTTTATCGTTGTGAATAGGTGAGGTAAAAGCTGCCCTGACTTTACTTCGTAGCGGTCTATGAGATGGTAGTAGTCTTCATTTAACGGTATGTAAACACTTTGTGCAAAAGCGATCCCTGAAAAGAGGCTACCCGTGATACATAGTATAAAACGTAAGCAGTTAGTTTGTAACAAGGTAATTTTGTGGTTTAGCGATAAGCGTGAGCAGTAATGTTTGTTTGATGATGTACAGGTAAATAGGTATTAGATAGGTTTAAAAGCCTTATTTCTCCTTAAAATATGCTGGGCAAACTTACAGAGAAACAAGTTCCTGATCAAAAGCTACACAGAGACTTGTATTTCAGATCGATGTATCTATCTTTGCAGTCCTTTTAGAGAAAAAAAGCAATAATCGATATGAAAAAAGGCATTCATCCGGAATACAAAGAGGTTGTTTTTTGGGACACCTCAAGCGACACTAAATTTTTGTCTCGCTCAACATCTAACACCAAAGAAACCATTACTTGGGAAGATGGAAAAGAGTACCCTGTAATTAAAGTGGAGGTTAGCTCTGCTTCGCACCCATTCTTTACTGGCAAGAAGTTGTTCGTAGATACAGCAGGCCGTGTAGAGAAATTCAAAAACAAATACCAAAAGAAGGCGTAAGCCCGCTTTACTTTTACATTTGGAGACCCGAAGCCTTTGGAAACAAAGGCTTTTTTTATGGTTTTAGTCCGATAACGGTATTCAGATAATTAATCCATCTATTACCATCATCATTCGCAAACTGCGGTTATTTTTGAGGGATGAAATGTCCATCAACCAAAAGTAGACCCAGTGGGATGATTATTCATGGACATTCCATGTGTTGCCTTAAGAATAAAACTCAAATAAACACATGAATATCATTCTCTTTGACGATCCCGCCATTCGAATAAATCTACTCCCCTTTACCTTTACTCGTCCTGTGGGCGCAATTCGGGTTGGTATTTTAACCTTAGCCGAAAAATGGGAAAAATGGCTAACGCTGCCCGTTTCCTTTAAAACAGAACCTTACCTTCAAGATAAATTTCCTGTTCATTCTACTACTGATAACCTGCTTATTAATGGCGCGGTTTGTCCGAATCAATCATTGGTTGATGCCGTAAGGACACTACCCTCAGGATATTTTTTGGTAAAAGGGCAACGCTTACTAGCCGTTAGAAACCCCACTGAAGAAATGTTGGAGCGAAATACCATCGAGTTTCACCACGACATTACCGTAATCGACAAATCTTGGAAAATTTTTCTAGAAAATGCCAGCCAACTAAAAATCGATTTCGCCTTACTTACTACCGGAAGAAAATCGGCTGAGATCACCGATCCACATACCGTTGTTTACAATTCTGAAAATATTTTTGTCGAAGAAGGAGTTTACATTCGTGCAGCCTTACTGAATGCCGAAACCGGTCCCATTTATCTGGGGAAAAATAGTATCGTTCAAGAAGGTGCCCTCATTCGCGGGTCGTTTGCATTGGGCGAAGGGTCGCATGTAAATATGGGCGCCAAAGTTCGGGGCGATGTAACGGTTGGTCCGTTCTCCAAAATTGGTGGCGAGGTTAGCAACTCCGTGATCTTTGGCTATAGCAATAAAGCACACGATGGCTATTTGGGAAACTCGGTAATTGGCGAATGGTGTAATCTTGGAGCTGATACCAATACCTCGAACTTAAAAAACAACTACGACACCACGAAACTGTGGAATCATGCAGCAGAAGGTTTTGTGGATACAGGTTTACAATTTTGCGGATTGATGATGGGCGACCATAGTAAGTGTAGTATCAATACGATGTTTAACACTGCTACAGTAGTAGATGTGTGTACCAATGTTTTTGGCGAAGGATTTCCACGCAACTATGTACCTTCGTTTGCCTGGGGCGGATCAAAAGGGTTTACTACTCATCAACTCGACAAGGCGCTGGAAACGGCTACACGCGTGCTGGCGCGAAGAAGTATTTCACTGACAGACGTAGATAAAAATATTTTACTGCAGGTGTATCAATCAACAGCCAGCAGCAGAGTTTGGGAAACAACATAGTATGCAATTTTCAGCTATCCCCGGATTAACCGAGACGAAAAAATATTTAACCGATGCGGTTCAGCGCAATCACAGCGCACATGCCCAACTTTTTGTTGGTGCAGTGGGTGCACTCAATTTACCATTGGGATTAGCGTATGCAACCTACCTTCATTGCACCAATAAAGGTGTAGCTGATGCGTGCGGACAGTGTGCTGCATGTTTAAAAAATAAAAAGTACATCCATCCCGACACACACTTTGTTTTTCCGCTGAGTAACATTAAAAACGATAAAGACGAAGATCGTTTTAAAGCCGAAATGATGAAGTCATGGCGTGCTTTTTTGCTGGAGCAGCCCTTCGGAAATTTAGATGATTGGACTACCTACTATGGTGGTGAAGACAAGCAAGCACTTATCTCGCGCGAAGAAAGTAGAGAAATTATTAAAACACTTGCCCTTAAACCTTTCGAGAGTTTATACAAAGTAATGATCATCTGGCAGCCCGAACTCATGCACCCATCGGCAGCCAATGGTATTTTAAAAATATTAGAAGAGCCGCCTCCGCACACATACTTTATATTGGTTACCAATGCAGCCGATCGATTACTACCCACCATTATTTCGCGTACACAAA
>CAYNKN010000282.1:0-4733 GCA_964397805.1 uncultured Chryseolinea sp.
GAGAAATCACCCTATGAAGAGGTGATTATCGCTGAGCGAATTTTTGCTGGAGAAGAGTTATTACAACAACAATGGATAACGAAAGTAGAATCAATTATTCAACAAACCAGTTTACAACTTCCCGATTGGAAATCACTTTCACCGATTATGGGCGGACGAATTGGACAACACAGCGAACATCTCCAATTATTACTAGACGAAATGAGTGAAGTATTTAAAATTGATCCGGGAGCAGAATGGTAGTAGAACAAACCATACACGAATTACGAAAAATCGTTTTAGCCTACTCGCAAAAATTACGGGCAATCGATCATGCCACCTTTACGGCTAAACCAAACCCAACCAAGTGGAGTAAGCAGGAAGTACTCGGTCATTTAATTGATTCTGCGCAAAATAATTTACGCAGATTTATTTGCTGCCAATATGAAAAAACACCGCAACGAATTGTCTATGATCAAAACTTTTGGGTTCATGCTAATAAGTATGTAAGTCAACAACCAGAAGATGTTATCGAAAATTGGCGGTTAGTAAATCTGCAAATTTGCATCGTACTGGAAAACACACCCGATGCACACTACGATAAAGAAACAAATACGGGAAAAGAGGTCATTGAACTACACACTTTGTCGTGGCTGGCGCAAGATTATGTTAAGCATTTAAAGCATCATCTTAATCAAATCATTCCACATTCATTCGATATTACCTATCCATAAACCAATAAAATAACGTTATGCATACTGTAACCATCGAACAATTGTACACTTGGCTGGAAGAAGTAAAGGATCCAGAAATACCTGTGCTCTCGTTGGTCGATTTAGGAATCATCACAAACGTTCAGGTTAATAATGATTCGATTTATATCGAAATGACGCCCACTTTTGTGGGATGCCCGGCTTTAGATTTTATGAAGGAGGAAATTGAAAGCACGCTAAAAAAATATATTTCCCATACCATACATATTTCTGTAAACTTCCGGGAGCCGTGGTCATCTGATAAAATCTCAGAAAAAGGAAAAACTGCATTAAAAAATTTCGGTATTGCTCCACCCGGAACAAGCGCTCTAATTTGCGATCTGGATATTTTAGAACATACCCCCTGCCCGCGCTGTGAGGGCACTGATACTTCGTTAAAAAATCCATTTGGCCCAACACTTTGTCGTGCTATTCACTATTGCCATACCTGTCAGGAAGCTTTTGAACAATTTAAACCTGTTTGAATTTCCGAAAAGCGTAGTAAAACTTACAATGTCAGAACCACACCCTAAACATTTGCGTTCTTTGCACCAATGTAAAAAATTGATTGTTAAAAAATTATGCGAAGTATTAGTATAAGTACTGTTTTTTTCCTCCTTGCACTTAGTCAGTGGCAGTGTGGTAAAAAGCAGGAAACAGTTGTTTCAGAAAATTTCACTAAAATCGATTCCCTTACAGATTGCTACTTGGCTATTCAAGACAGTATCGTTCAATCGTGGAATCGGATGATTTATGACGATAATCAAAAAATAAAATCAATGAGGGATCTCGTTCATGAACTATCTGTTTCAAATCCCGATCAGCGTGAACAGTTAGCTACTTACAATGAGCAAATTGAACAGCTAACGCGAATGCGCTACTCACAGAAAACGCTAGCGAATGCAGATATCATTGAAGAGTATGATTTTGCGTCCAACACATTAGTTGTTGAGCTTAGCAGTTTAGCCGAATCAAGAGCTGAATATGCATACAATACCACCTTGCAAAAATTAGTAGAAGAAATTCACTTGGCCGATCAACGCGTAAATAATTACCGGGCATCGTATGATGAAATTATTATTCGCCATAATGATTTTGTGGAAAAATATAAAGACTACCTATCTGAAATAAGTCAGCACAAAACCATTCACAAGCAGCCGTTGTTTCAAATGGCTTCTGAAGAATAATTTTCGAGTATTCGCATCACGCACTGTACTAAAGAAATGATTACCTTAGGGTATGCATTCGCTTATACGAAAAATCGGTTTTTTCACTGCCTTTATTTTGCCAATACTGGTAAT
The DNA here is from genome assembly GCA_964397805.1 of uncultured Chryseolinea sp. Taxonomy (GTDB): domain Bacteria; phylum Bacteroidota; class Bacteroidia; order Cytophagales; family Cyclobacteriaceae; genus Chryseolinea. Next base: position 2,033 of record CAYNKN010000282.1, read on the forward strand.
CGTTGGATTCTACCTCGGCAGCTTTTGGAATTATTGCACGTTATTATTTGCCTTTGTTATTTTACCGCTAATCGATCAGTTTCTAGGTGTTGATACGCGTAATGTTCCTGTTGAGAAGCAACAGGTAGTAAGCGATGATTTTTTCTACCGTTTTGTAACCTACGTGTGGACCTATGTTCAATTAGCTTTTATCGGTTGGGGTATGTATGCCGTTACCAATGGTCAACTTCATACCGTTTGGGATTGGATTGGTTTCACACTTAGTTTTGGAATAGTTACAGGAGGTATTGGAATTACCGTGGCGCATGAACTGGGTCATAAAAAAAGTAAGCTCGAACGGTTTTATAGTAAGGTACTATTAATGACTGTTTGCTACATGCACTTTTACATCGAACATAATAAGGGACATCACGTAACGGTGGCTACACCTATAGATCCAGCTACATCGCGTAAAAATGAAAATTTCTATGCCTTCTGGCTGCGGTCAGTTGTTCAAGGCTACCTACACGCATGGAGTTTAGAACGCGAACGACTTCGGAAAATAGGAGTTCCGTTTTTCAGTTTAAGCAATAACATGATTTGGTTTACCCTGCTACCCATTGTATTCGTTACCGTTGTTACACTACTTTTTAGTTTATTAAATCAACGATTCGTTTGGGAAGTAAGCGTATTTTTTTTCGCGCAAAGTTTCATTGCATTCACATTACTCGAACAAGTAAACTATGTGGAACATTATGGCATGATACGAAGAGAAGTTTCTCCGGGGCGCTACGAGCATGTTAATCCGCTACACTCTTGGAATGCCAGTCACTTGATCAGTAACTTTTTCTTATTTCAATTGCAGCGTCATTCCGATCATCATGCCTTTGCGTATAAACGGTATCAAGTGTTAGATCATCATGAAGTAAGTCCGCAATTACCTTTTGGATATCCTACCATGGTTTTGTTGGCGTTAGTACCACCTGCTTGGTTTTCTACTATGAACACCAAACTAGAACATTGGCGAGCACGGAATATAGAAAATAAAGAAGGAGTGCTTAGTTGAGCACTCCTTCTTTATTCTTGGACTCCAAACCTTTCTAAGCCTACGCTTCAATAGGCACTAACTTCTTTTTTTTATCTTTTTTAGGTTTGCCTGTAACAGCTTGCTCTAAAAATTTTTCAGCTTTCTGTTTTTTCTTGTTCTCGCGCTTTATTGTGTGTGCGTAAAGTGCTGCCAAACGTTTAGCGTTTCTACCTAAAAGCTTTTTAACCTTTTTGCTAGGCGTTGGTAGTGCCAATTGCTTAACTGCTTCTTGCAATGAATCATTTATCAGACTCCGTAATTCCTTCTTTGATGTCTTTGTCTTTTCCATAAAACTCTTGTATTGAGGTTTCGAAAGTACCAAGTTGTTACCAAATTATTAACCACTTAACATAAACTTAACATTGGCGAACAAAAAAATGCATTCTAAGCTCAAAAATGCATTTTTTGCAGAAATCTATTTTTATAAACCCACAAAAATCTATTCGTATCGGAGGGAGTTTACCGGGTTCGCGATAGCTGCTTTAATCGCTTGAAAGCTTATGGTAAACCAAGCTACGAGCGCAGCAACTATACCACTTACTAAAAATATCCATAGTGGCAAATCAATGCGATAGGCAAATGTATTAAGCCACTCGCCCATAAAGTACCATGCCGGAAAAACTGAAATTAAAAATGCCACGCCAACCAAAATCATAAACTCCTTGGAGAGTAGTAAACTCAGGCTAAACACAGAAGCTCCCATCACTTTGCGCACACCAATTTCTTTCGTTCGTTGTTCGGCCATAAATGCTGCCAATCCAAATAATCCTAAACAAGCTACAAAAATAGCGAGGCCTGTAAGTACGGTGGCTAACAATCCTAACCATTGTTCTTCACGAAACATTTTATCAAAATTTTCATCTAAAAAAATGTATTCAAAGGGTTCACCACTAGCATACTCTTTCCATAATTTTTCCATTCGAGCTACAACCTCTTTGGGAGAACCACTGTAACGAATTTGAAGCGTACCGGAGGTAGGACTCAAAAAAATAAGGAGTGGCCGTACTACGGATTTGAGGGATTCATAATTAAAGTCGTTCATTACACCCACTACAGTAAGTGTATCGGGAGTATCGCCTTGATAACTTATAATTTTCTTATTTAAGCCTTCTTCCCATCCAAACTCTTTAACCGCAGCTTGATTAATAATACAGGCTGTAGAATCGCTAGCAAAATCGCGCGAATAATACCTGCCCTCTGTCATTCCAAATTTAATTACCTGTTGGTAATCATAGTCTGCATAGTAGTTACCTAAAATTCGGTCTTGATCTGTACCATAACTCCGAAATATGGAATTGCTATTAACTCCCGGAAAAATATTATTCGAAAAACTAGCAGCTTCTACCGAACTCTCTTGAAGTAGTGCTTGCTTGAAAGCTTCCTGGTTGGTAGTTAGTCGTGTAACATTGCGCAGAATCACTACGTTCTCTTTATCAAGCCCCAGATTTTTAGCTTGCATGAAACTTAGCTGCTCAAACACAATACCTGTGCAGATAATTAAAATAATAGAGATCGTGAATTGAAATACTACCAGGCCGCTACGAATAGTTTTACTTTTAGCACCCGACCGTAACTTTCCTTTTAATACTTCTACTGCATTAAATGAAGTAAGGTAAAATGCTGGATAACTTCCTG
>CAYNKN010000283.1:0-4257 GCA_964397805.1 uncultured Chryseolinea sp.
CTAAATCTCCACCAATTCCCACTATACTACTTCCCGGACGGAAAGCGTTAGGCCCCACAATAACTGGTTCACATTGTTCAAATACGGTGGTTCTGTCAGTCGATTCACAGCCAAAAGAATTGGTAAGTAGTACAGAATAAATTCCGATTTCATCAACTACGAGTGTTGATGACGTGATGCCTAGGTCTACGCCATCCTTAAGCCAGTTGTAGGTTTGAAAATCTCCAGGACGAAGTTCTATTTCACGTGTAGCTGGATCTGGGTTAGCCGGATCGGGACAAATAAATGCTTGATCATTAAGCAGTCCGGGTGTATTCGGAATAAGCACAATTAAAATGTTTTCACTATCGGAGCATCCCGCAGAAGAAGCTGTAACGGTATATGTTCCTGCGCGTTGATCTTCAAGAGTAGATGCTGATTGAGCGGGGATTGTTGTTCCATTTAATGCCCAGGCAAAGTTAGCAGGTCTGCTAGGTGTTGCTGTTAAGGTAAATGGAGATCCTTCACAAGCGGTAGAACTGGTAAGTGTTACGTCTAACAAGCCATCTACTTGTACAGCAATGCCTGGAGAATCTTTAACACAACCGGTAACAGTGCTAACAACTTGTACTAAATAGGTTTGATTGTCATCAGCTTGGCTAGCAATTAATTGTTGTCCGCCCAATACCAATACACCATTTCTAAACCATCGATAAGTAAATGCACCAGTTGGTAATGCCGTTAAGGTAACCTCATCGGCACATGCATTACTTTGTGTAAATGATGGCGTAAAATCAACAATAGTTACTGGCGCTGTTGCTGTTCCCGGACAATTTACACCATCAGTGGCGATTACAGTTACTTGCCATGTTCCTTGATTAACACTTACAGTAGCACCTGTAGCGCCAGCGTTAACCAAACTTCCGGCTTGTGATTGTGTCCAATCAAATGTTGTTCCTGGCGACAATGCGGTGATGTTATTGTTACAGATATCACTTAAATCGAAACTCACCGGTACGGTTGGCTCTTGGGTAAAGTCTTGTGCAGGAGACGAAAAAGAACAACCACCCGAGCTAAGCTCAACAATGTAGTTACCAGAGGGTACGCCCGGTGTAATATCGAAGAACCCTGCACTACCTGATCCGGAGGCAATTACGTCTGCAGTTACGCTATTAATTAACCGATAGGTTATCGGTAGTACTACAGCAGTATGTGTAACACGTAAAATCAAAGGATCACAATTATTCTGTCGTGTTACCGTAGTAATTGTAAATGCATTATCGTTAATCGTTTCTGTGTCTATGGTAGCGCAGCCGGTAATTTGGTCGGCTACAGTAATACCAAAAGTACCACTCGGCAACCCTGTGGCTGTAGGCACAGCGCCTAACGCGATATCTAATCCAGATTCGGATGTAGAGGGGCCTGTAATAAAATAAGAAAACAAAGTTCCTGTGTTGGGCGCAGTTATGCTGATGTCAATCGTTGCATCATCAATCCCACAAGCCGATGGAGGTGTCGAAGAAACTGTAAACGCAGGCGATTCAGTAATGGTATAAACAATTGACTCCGTACTAGTACAAGAAGTTATCGGATCAGTAATCGTTACGGCATATTCAAATACTCCGGGAGTGCTGGTATCTACACTTTGTGTTTGTGAACTACCAATAGGCGCACCGTTAAGCGTCCACGCATAAGTAGTACCTGTGTTTTGTGCATCAAGGGGGTTAAGCGGAATGTTTTGACAAAGCGTTAAATCGGCACCAAAGTCTACCCTCGGTCGATTATCAACAGCTAATATTTCGCCATCGGTCGTACAGCCCGCAGCATTAATAACAGTAACTGTATAAACCCCTTGACGATCTACCGTAATAGTTTGTGTTGTTTCTGTGGTAGACCACACATAGGTTAGATCTGGTAAGTTAGAAGGATTAGCATCTAATAATTCCGCACCCGTACACAGTACAACTACAGAAGAAGGATCGGGTGGTGTATCATTAATAATAAGTTGTTGCGTAAGTGTTGTATCTAATCCGCATCGGTTGGTTAATCGAAGGGAGACATCGTAAGTGCCGGGCGTAGTAAACAGAAAACTAAAGGCTTCTTCATCAGAAGTGGTAATAACCGATGCTGCTAGACGCACTTGCCAAAAGAATACATCAATAGGATCTGTGGGTGTTCCTGAAAATTGAATGGAGTCTTGAATACAACTACCAACGATGGACATTACGGGACCCGAAATGGGATCGACTATGGTTTGTATGAAATTAGGTAAGCCTAGTGTACTACTTGTTCCGCCTAATAAAGGTTGGCCGGTTGGATTAAAGGTAGAAGGTTGATCAGGTGTATCGTTTGCACTAATTGTTCCTAATGCAGTTCCACCATTAGTAGCCACATAAATATTTCCATCGGGGCCAATTTGAATTGCTCCAATTTCTTGTGGTGGTGTAACGGCAGGAATTTCTGGACGCAATACATATGTAGTCGATACCGAATCATACACTAGTTCAACTAACCGTGGGGTACCAATTACCGATGCAAATAATTTTCTACTGGAAGAAGAGAACTCTAATCCGTAAACCTGACCATTTGGTTGCGCTAAGTCCACCAGACGATAATTGGTTACCCTTCCGCTAGAATCCACAAAATCAAAAATCTCCACCGTGTTAGATCCTGTTTGCGGAAGTGCTACTGCTAACACATTTTGGTTACTTAGTTTCATATAACCACGCCCTGTATTTTGATTCGTAACTTCGTGATCGGAACCAATGGAAGAAACTACCGGATTACTTATACCATTTGGAGTAATGCGATACGCGCGGAATGAATTGTTACCATACTCGTGGGCAATTAACCAATTTAGATTTCCGGTAATACGTTCGGTGCTGCGCGAAAACAGTAGCACATTTTGTTCAATAAGTCCACCTGTACCGCTATTTAATTTGAGATCGAATAAGGAGTAGCGAAGTTCATATCCGTATCCACCGTGTACCTCTTGGGTTGTAAAAATATAGTAGAGTGTTTCGTCTCCCGGTACAGGCATGATTAACGCTGCTTGAGTTGAACCCGGATCCCCGCCAATACCATTGGCTATTTCTACTTCTGCTCTGTTCCAAATTCTATCGCCATCGGTAAAGAATATTACTTGTCCATTTCGATCGCTAATGGTAGAGGTTCCTTCAGGCGCATTCATCACGTTGTTAGAAATGGCTACCACCGGGTCATCGGGTAGTGGGTTAAAATCTAAACCGGCTCGGTCACCAAAGAACCAAATGTTTGCTCGCTGATCTTGAATGCCATATTCACGGACATTTACTCCAGCAGAAGTCGTGCAGCCACCTTGTGTTGCTACTAAGTAATAAAAGCCTGCTGAATCGGGTGCCAGTGTAGCACTGGTAGCACCAGCCAGTAAACCTGAAGGGCCAAACCATTGAAGTTGAGGAGCTCCGCCCTGTACCTGAGCCGTAACGGTAAAACTTCCGCATTGAGGTGGGGGAGGTGTTGCTTTTGGAAAGGGCAATTCACAACTACAGGCCGTAGTATCCTGCACTAAATTGAGTTGTACTTGAAAATCGTTAATGGTTAGTGGTTGTGAAGTTGTTTCTGATTGACCGTTTAAATAGGCGGTTACAGAAACGGTAAAGCTTCCACCACTTTCATAGGTGTGCACCGGGCTCCATTGATTCGAAAAATTACCATCACCAAAATCCCACACTAAGCTATCGGCTGATGGTATCACCACCGGAAAAAAACCAGTGGGGGCATTTGCACAAAGTCCGTTAGCCGTAAAGTTGACGATGATATCTAATGAATCGCCCGGAGCAAAAGATGGAAACTGACGTGCATTGAAGTTTACATTGCCTGGAAATGCTTGAGGGATATAAATAACATCACTGGCGACAGAATCGCTATCGAGAATTTTACCCAGTAAAAAAGGTCCGCCTGAGGTAGCTTGATACAGATGATAGATGGCACTATCTGGCGCCATTTGAAGTCCGTAACTTCTAAAGATGGTGTTAGGTTGTGGCAGTATTGAAGTAAGCGTGAAATTGGGTGTGTTGATATCGAACTGAAATACATTGGCTTGAACAGCAGGAGCAGCTTGTCCGTGAACAGAGATGTAAAGGTATTGCCCTGAAGGACTCCACTCAATATCGTAAATAGCTTGGTCTGTTGTGCTGGCTATAGCCGAATTTAAAACACGTTGTTGAAATCCTAATAAACCGGTGTCATTATCGAAAGTTAATATTTCTACATCGCGCGTTGCGTTTTGTGGTGATA
>CAYNKN010000283.1:4267-4712 GCA_964397805.1 uncultured Chryseolinea sp.
ATAAGTCCTAAGCCCACAAAATTATTAGTAGTTGTGGGCCCTGTTGGCGTGAAGTGAACGACTGTGTAATTGGCCGCACCATTTTCGTGTGTAATCAACCAAAAATCTTCGCCATTGGCATGTGGTACTACCAACATAGCTTCTGAACGACCGGTTAAACCAACGACTGGTGTATTGGCCGCACTAACAGCGTTGCCGAGTGGGGGTGTTGGAAAAAATTCACTACCGGGTAACGACATATCAACAATGCGAAACGAAATGGCTCCGCCTGTTGTAAAGTTTGCTGTATTGACAAATACATAATACTGATTGTCTTCTCCCGGAACTTTTGCAATAGCTACCGGCTGATTACCAGCACTGTTGGCACCTAACCCTGCACCGTTAGGCATGGGAGCATGCGATGCATCAAAGAGTGTATTTCCATCCGTATAAAATAGCAGGTTGG
>CAYNKN010000284.1:0-4698 GCA_964397805.1 uncultured Chryseolinea sp.
ATAACACTATATGTACCCTGAACAATTAGTAGCGCCAATGCGCAGTGATTTAACCAGTGCAGGTTTTCAAGAACTTAAAACTTCTGCAGAAGTAGAGCAACAATTAGCCGATCAAAAAGGAACCACTTTATTGGTTATTAATTCGGTTTGTGGATGTGCGGCTGGCGCTGCTCGTCCCGGTGTAAAATGGGCGTTAGAAAATTCTTCTAAAAAGCCAGAACATTTAACTACTGTTTTTGCCGGTGTCGATAAAGAAGCCGTTTCGCGCGCGCGCGAATTCACACTTCCCTATCCGCCATCTTCACCTGCTATTGCTTTATTTAAAGATGGGGAGTTAGTTCATTTTGTGGAGCGTCATCACATAGAGGGCAGAAATGCCCAGATGATTGGTCAACATTTGGTTGAGGTATTTTCTGAATACTGCTAATCATTAATCTTCCGAAATCTTCCGACACAAAAGGGTGACTTACTAATCAAGTCACCTTTTTGCTTTGCACACATGTATATCAGAACTTTACCCACGCTCAAGAATTAGGCGCGTTTCTTCCAGGTCAAGTTCATATTCAATTCTTCGCATTACCTCATCACTAACCTTTCCATTATTTCGAAGTTCCAAAATAAAGTTTCGTTCTTTATCCAAGAGCTCTTGTTGAATTCGATGAAACTCTAGAATTTGCTCATCTTCTAATTTTCTTTTTTCAAGCTCTTTACGCAAACGTTGAATGCGAATTTCATACTTGGTTTTTATTTGATTAAGCACTTCATCACTCAGCGCCAGTGAATAATTTTCTTCAATGTGCTCGATAATGGATGATGCCAGTTTTAACCGCGCTTGTTGTTCTAATACAAGTTCCTGTTCATCGGCTCGCAGACCCAGCCATTTAATGAGCGGTCTAAGCGTAAGACCTTGTAAAACCAACGTGGCAAAGATTACACAGAATGTAATGAAGATAATAAGATCGCGATTAGGGAAAGGTAGCGTTTCAGAAATTGTTAGTGGCAAGGCTAGTGCAGCTGCAAGCGAAACAACGCCACGCATACCCGACCACGCCACAACGGTAACCGATTGAATCGAGGGTCTAGGCTCATTTTTGCGAATGCGCTTACTTAACCAGCGTGGTGCGTACGTTCCCGGATAAACCCAAATGATCCGCGCAATAATAACTACTATACTTATTATGATACCGTAGGTTAATAAGGTAACAAAGGAATGTTCTTGTATTCGTTCCAGAATTAATGGAAGTTGGAATCCGATTAAAATAAAGATGATACCATCGAGAATAAATATGGCGGTATTCCACGATCCGTTTGCCTGTAACCTGGTTTGTTGTGAGAAAATGGTTGATGAATTCCAACTTAAGTATAAGCCTGCAACAACCACAGCTAAAACTCCAGAGACATGAATACTTTCTGCAATTAAGTACGTTATAAAAGGTGCTAAAAAAGTGAGTGTTGTATCGGTAGTTGGGTTATCCGGTGTAATCTTATGAATCCATTTAAAGATAAAACCTAACAGCAATCCCAGCACAATACCACCAGCGGCTACTACTATAAACTGAATTCCAGCTTCCCATAAACTAAACGTACCCGAAAGAACAGCGGCTACTGCATATCGATACGCAATTAGTCCGGAGGCATCATTCACTAAACTCTCCCCCTCCAAAACAGTAATAACACGTTTGGGAACACTTAGTCCTTTAGTAGCAGCCGTAGCAGCTACAGCATCAGGTGGTGAAATGATAGCGCCCAGCACAAAAGCTTCAGCCCAACCTAACCCCGGAATAAAGCTATGTGCTATCCATGCTACAACGCAGGTAGTAAAAATAACGCACCCAACAGCGAGTAAAGTAATGGGCCTCTTGGCTGCTTTAAAATCGGCCCAGGAAGTAGACCAAGCAGCAGCATATAAAATGGGTGGAAGAAATATTAGAAATACAACATCTGGATCTAAACTGATATGCGGTAATCCGGGAAATAACCCAATGCCTATACCTACCAAAACCAGTAGTATGGGGTAAGGAATTTTAATCTTATCTGTTATTTCTGCGAGTGCAGTAATAATAGCAAGCAGAATAATAACGGTGGCAATATTCTCCATCTAGAAGCTTTCTGTTGGTACTTACATCAGAAACTAAATCGGGCTAAAAATTCTTGTAACTCCTCTTTTAAAGAGCGTGGGTTACTTATGCCCAATGCGCTATTAACCGCTTCATTTTCCTTTACGTTAAGCTCGTGCAGCTTTAAGTGCTGATTAATAAAGATGAACTCGAGTGAAGGAATAAGTTGCTTCAATTCATCCACAATATCGAATACTTTTATGCTGCGTTCCACTAAATTGTAGGTTCCGCTTTTCACCTTACCGTGCAACAGGTTGTTCAATGCCTTGGCTACAAGTTCGATGTGAATGAATGAGCGACTTTGTTTTCCATTTCCTTGAATGGTTACCAGTTTATTAACGTTGGCCTCAAACACAAATTTATTAATTACCGAATCAAAGCGCATGCTTTTACTATAGCCATATACATTACCTAGGCGCAATATGTACGTATCAATTTTAGCCGATAACCGATTTACATGTTCTTCGCCACGTAATTTAGAAATGGCATAGAATGTTTGAGGGTTAGTAGCCGACTGTTCATCAACGGCATGCTCAGAGGAACCATATACGCCTGTGCTGCTGGCATAGATAAACTTCTTTACCTTACTTTCTTCAATTGCATATACCAGCTCGGCTGTTCCCCAATGATTAACCTGCTCGTATACGTGTGAGTCGGAACTGGCAAAAGGTGTAGTTACTTTTGCCGCTAAATGGTAAACTACATCTATACCTTTTAATGCTCTTCTAAGACTTCTGGAGTCAAGGAGCTCCCCTTTTATAAAGGATATTTTTTGATGCTTTTGAAGCTTTAAGCCCAAGAAGAGATTGTAGTTCATCCGGCTAAGGTTATCATAGATAATAACCTTTTCTACTTCATCGTTTGATACCAATAAATTAATCAACTCGGTGCCAATATACCCTGCACCTCCGGTCACTAATACATTCATTCTATCTTACTTAATTCGTCTATTTATTAATTAAATCGGTATGCAAACCACACTCTACTTTATTCATCCCAAACCATCGAGCTTCCCGTTCTTGCATTTCGGGGTCTAATTTACGGGTACATGGCTCACAACCTATACTTACAAATCCTTTTTCTTCTAAGGGATGTTTGGGCAAGACAAATTCTTTCTGATACTGCCAGATCATTTTAGCGTTCCATTGCAGCATGGGGTGAAACCGAAGGCAACCATGTTTAGCTGGTTGTTCAACTTTCATAGCCGCGCGGGTGGCGCTTTGATCGGCTCGAACGCCATTAATCCAAACATCATGAGACATCAGAATACCATCCATCGGTTGAGTTTTATTGAGGTAGCAGCAATGGTCGGGATCGGAAGTAAAGAGTAGTTTACCTTCCGGATCGCGCTGCATAAACTTGGGCACATCAGACTTTAAATCGATCATCGTTAAGCCAAATTGTTCTGTTACCTGATCTCTAAATCGTACGGTTTCCGGAAAATGATAACCCGTATTAATGAAGTAAACCGGAATGGATTTATCTACCCGGCTGATAATATGTAGTAATACCAAACTGTGCGATTGAAAGGAAGAAGTAGTAAAAAGGCTCTTACCTTCTGCTTTGTACTGCTCCAACTTCGCTTTTATCGTCTCAAAATTCATGTAACTTATCGTTTAATTAAAACACTCTAACTACCTAATAATCAATCTATCTATTTCAATGATGTGAATGACAACTTTAATAAACTATATTCGGCTCCCTAACTACAAAACCTTTACCTTTGAACTCTAAATATCGGTTTCTTTTAGCACTATTACTTAGTCTACTGGCATTTTATAGTCAAGTAGCCAAAGGTCAAACTAAAAAAACAGAGAAGTTCTTTTCTGTTCAAAACACGGCCAACTGTAATTGCTCCCTTACCATAACTCCAACAATTACGCACGCATCAGCCTGCTTGTTAAATAATGGAGCCATTACCATTACCACTACGGGTGGTTCAGGTGATTTTTCCTTTACTTGGAAAACGCAAGCTGGTGAAACACTCGCCACAACACAAAACTTATCCGGATTACTCCCCGGATATTACTATTTAGAGGTATCCGATAGAAAAGCACCTTTATGCGGCTCGATTACCTACGGCTATACAGTCAATTCTCCGCTAACGATTAACACAATTGTAAAAAATAATGATGGATGTTTTACAGCTAACGGTGCAATAACAGCCACTGCTACGGGTGGGTCAGGAAACTATGCCTACTCATGGCGCTATCCTGATAACTCGCTGGTTACAGCCAAAGATATTTCTACTATAAAGGCCGGCAATTATACAGTAACCGTAACAGACAATTCATCGGGATGTATTGTCTCTAAATCGGTTTCAGTAAAAAGCGTGGGGCTACTATCGGTTACACCTATTCAGACCACAGGCAACACATCTTGCACTAATCCGAATGGTTCCATCACTATCGCTTTGGCAAACGGATCGGGCAATTACCAATATACCTGGTATAACTTAAAAACATTTGGAATAGCTGCCACCACCAAAGATTTGCTTAACGTAGCGGGAGGGGATTACAGTTTGTTGGTGAGCGACCTAACTTCTGGTTGTATGACTTACGAAACTTTTGAGGTACAAGAA
>CAYNKN010000285.1:0-4694 GCA_964397805.1 uncultured Chryseolinea sp.
AGCCAACTCTAACACACCATACACCTCCTCGTTTGATATTAACGGCACCAACACAATACTTCTTGGATTCGCCTCGCCCTATCCCGATGTGATGCGCATGTAGTTATCGGGCACGTTAGTCATAAAAATAATTTCGCGCTCTAAGAAACATTGGCCTACTATTCCTTGCCCAATATCAATTCGCCCATCGATATACTTTTTCCGGCTGTAAGCATAACAAGCTTTCATGTGCAAGTACTGTTCGCCATTTTCTTCTTCCAACAAAAACAAAGCACCTTGGTTGGCATTGAGATACTTTACAATTCCCGGTACAAGTTCTTCCGCCAAAGCTTTTATGTCGGCTGTATGCCTCCGTAGAATTTCACCGATATCGGCTATCCCTGTTGTAATGTATCGCTCATCGTATTCTCTGGCACTTGCATCTAACAAATTTTTCTGCATGCGCACTAACGAATGCCCCAACTCATCATCATTAGAAACATCGTGTTCTGCCTGCAGATTTCCTTTACTAATTTCTTCTGCGAAGGCAATATTTAATTTGACATTTTTTAACTGTTGCTCTAACGCGCTAGTAGTATACCACTCGTTTATCGTTCTCTTTTCCAACACATACGACCACCCGCCACAAATAAAAATGATAACTCCGGCTATGCCTGCATGAAACAAAAACGCCTGCAAGTCCATGTAGTCAAGTTGCGTAAAGTAAATCTCCTTCATGCCGGTGTATTGCAGGTAAGCAAATGAAGAGTGATGAATTAGCACAAAAAGCAATAAAGGAATTTGTAGTTTCCAGTTCTGGTAAATAATAAGTAAAGTAGAAGCCACGAAAAAGAAGAAGTGCATTTCAAACAATCCATGCATCTGGTAAATAAATTGTGCCGCCAAAATTCCAAGCAAGGCACTTAATACATATTGATACAAAACACTGTTTGGTAATAGCATTTTAGTTAAGTAGTAGGCAATTAAACAAATGCCGCTAACACCAAAAGCTATCAGGTAGGTGTCATAAAAAAACGATAGCATTATTCCGAACGCAAAGTATGCCCAGATTGCATAATTGATTACTTGATCGGCAGCTTTGTTAATTTGTTGGTAGGCCTTTTTCTTTTCTTCTGGTGTAATGGAAATTGTGCTCATACAAAAATCATAAAGTTACAGAAAGCGACTTTGGGTCTATTGGTAACTCACAACCATAGGCTTCCGTAGCGTAGCGATCAAACACAGGTGGTAATTCGCCCGCCACCAGTGCTGTCAAAGCTAACTCAGCATAGTTTGTTTCTTTCACTGTGCAGTACCTCGATTTATTATAGTTTCCTCTAAAATACAATTTTCTCTCTTTATCAATAATTACCGCTTGTGGCGTGGAGTATACCCCACAAGCCTCGGTTATTTCTCCGTTGATATCGACAATAACGGTAATGTTTGATCCTATTAATTTCTTTGCACGCTCCACATCGGCATAAGGAGGTATTACTGCATAAATAACCACTTGATTGCTAAAGGTACGGTGAAGTGCCTTAACGTGCTGTACATTAAATCGGGAGCAAGGGCAATCAGGACTAAAGAAATGTAAGTAGATGGCTGAGTCTGGCGAGTAGGGAAGTTTTTTGGCCAAATTGATTTCTTCCTTTATCAGTAGGGGCGAGTAGGATGGAGGTATAGGGGTTGGTAACGCATAGCGCAACTCCTGTTTCCAAAAGAGCGTAGCAATAGCTGTCGCACATACCAGTAATATGGCACAAACAAAGACATAGCGAATCATACTGTTAGGGGTTGGGCTCCTCTTACACCTTACACCATATTAAGGTGTTCTCCAAAAGGTGATGCCTTCATTAAGAACATCAAAAGTTGAACAAGGTTATCTACCAATCCAGATTTGATTTCAGCATAGCCTGTTTAAACTGTGTATGTATTTCTGGCTGTTGATGGTGAATCCCTCTTTTTACAATCCAGCGGCCATTAACTTGGGTTCCAAGTATGGAAGCGGAATCGGCTGTATAAACAATTGCTGCTAACAGGTTTGATACATTAGCTTGTGCTAAGGTTGGCTTTTCTGCATCAAATACCACGGCATCTAATGGGTGCCCCACTTGAATAAAAGGAGGATTCTTACTGCCCATTGCCAAGCGACCACTGCGCCATGTTTTAGTTGTTAATACTGTTGCTCCGTCATCAAATGTATTTCGCTTATGCGTTGTTAATCGCTGTGCATAATCAAGCCACCGTAAATCTTCCAGCGGATTTAAATTTATCTGACTATCCGTTCCTATCGACCAACTACCTCCACATCGATAAAAATCCACCAACCGAAAAATACCATCGCCTAAATTCCCTTCTGTACCAGGGCACAGTACCACATTCGCTCCACTTACAGCTAGTCTCTCTACTTCGAAATCATTCATGTGTGTAGCATGAACAATATGAAAGCGATTGGTTAATGGTAAATTGTCTAATAACCACTCAATGGGTCGCTTGCCCAAAAATGCCTGACAATCGGCCACTTCTTTTTGTTGCTCCGCAGCATGTATATGAAATGGTTTATCTATTGGCCCCTCTTCAACCAATCGCAGAATATCTGCTGCATTTGCCGCGCGCAACGAATGGACTCCAAAACCAAGCGAGGTATCTTGTGTAGTAGAAACTACGGATGAAGTAGCTTGAAGTAATTTCCAATATTCGTCTAGTGAAGCAGAAATAAACCTTCGTTGGCGTGGATTAGCAGGCTCATCAAAATTACCTGTTTGATAATAGACAGGCACAAGGGTTATTTTTATACCTGCCGTGTGTGCGGCCGCCAAGAGTCGCTCAGCAATTTCTGCCAAGTTGGTATACGGCTTACCTGCTTTGTCGTGATGTAAATAGTGGAACTCAGCCACATGCGTATAGCCATTCTGTAGCATGGTAGCATACAACGATGTGGCTACAACCTCCATTTGATCCGGATCCATAGCGAGCGCGCAAGCATACATGGCTTCACGCCAACTCCAAAAATCATCGGTTGTACCCAAGGGATGCCTTTCTGCCTTGCCGGCCATGGCAAATTGAAAAGCGTGCGAGTGTGCATTTTGAAAACCGGGGAGTGCAAAGCCATTAACAGACTCTATCGCTATCGGAAAAACTGGTGGTACATCAGCGAGGTATTGAACAATGCCTGCTTGATCAATTCCAACGTAAGCAGGAGCTAGCCAACCGTTGTTACTGAGTAATGCGTTGTATTTAAAATAGTTCAGGTGCGTTGATACTTCCATGCTGTAAGCAAGTTGATAAAAAAATAGTTGTGCTAGAAGGTGTTTGTGGTTTTACTACTCGCTACGCCTTAATCAATTCCTCTGTTAATGCGTGCATCGTAAACTTTAGCCACTCTTTCATTTTAGTTGCCCGGGCTTTATCGTAATGGCGTTCGCTGTCATCCATGTATTGAACCTTGCTCATCTCTAATTGAAGCGCATGTTGGTTTACATGTGGTTTCCCAAAATGCCGTGTAATGTACCCTCCTTGAAACGGATAATTATGTGCCACACTATACGGACTTTTTAAAAGCGATTGATGTGCTGTTTCTATGAGCTTGGCAGAGGCCGATGTGCCTACTGCATCGCCTAGAATAAGGTCAGGAAATTTTTCTGCATGAATGGTGGGTACATATTGTTTGATGGAGTGACAATCCCAAATCAATACCTTGTTAAAATGCTTCTTTAGTTCGCTAAGTTGTTTTTCTATTTCCTGATGATAGGGTTTGTAGTAACGATTTAATCGTCTTGATATTTCGCTGGTTTCTACAGCTTGCCGCTGGTCACGATAAAGTTTATCGCCAGCAAAATTAGTTGTCGGGCAAAGACCAGTAATAATGCGTCCATCTGTATAAAGTGGTTTGCTTTCCGGGTCACGGTTTACATCAATAACCCAACGGCTATACGTAGCGGCAAGCAGCGTAATGCCCATGGAGGGCGCAAAATCATACAAGCTATCTACAAACCAATCTGTATCATCTGGCTGAGTGATAAGATGCGGATGGTATTCGTGTTTTAATTCTTCCGGAAAGGTAGTACCTCCATGCGGAACACTAAGCAATATAGGAGCCGGTGCGGTTAACGAACGGTTTACTATAAAAGGCTCCATGCTAATTCTTTTTACCTACTTATTCTTTTTCTTCTTTTTGTTTTTTTGCTTGCTCTTGGCTTCTTCGTTTTTTGCTTCGGCTAATGCTTTCTCGGCTAACTCGTAGTCTCGCTTAGCCCGATCATAATTTTCTTGTAAACTTTGTTGAAGCGCATCCCGCTCGCGTTGTAAAACTTCCAACTCGCGTTTACGATCTGCTTGTTGCGCTGAATGACCCAATTGATTTTTTAGTAACATAATGCGGGCGTAGCTTTCGTCAATTCGTTCGCGCTTAATTTCACCACGCTCAACCATTTTTTTAATAAGTCCGTGTACAACATCTACGGTGCGTAAATCACTTCCTTGAATGTTGTTCGAGAATGTCATGATATCTACCCCACCATTAATTGCTAAGCGAATGGCTTCTTCTAAACCATAGTGTTTGGTGATAGCATGCATTTGCATGTCGTCTGTAAAAATAACACCTGAAAATTTTAATTGCTTCCGCAAGATTCCGGTGAGGATATCGGAAGAAAGTGTTCCAGGGTTTCCGGCTTTATCTAACTTCTTATTAACAATATGCGATGTCATTATGGC
Source organism: uncultured Chryseolinea sp. (assembly GCA_964397805.1). GTDB lineage: Bacteria > Bacteroidota > Bacteroidia > Cytophagales > Cyclobacteriaceae > Chryseolinea. The sequence goes on from CAYNKN010000285.1 coordinate 4,693, forward strand.
AT
>CAYNKN010000286.1:0-4674 GCA_964397805.1 uncultured Chryseolinea sp.
CTTTATACTAACCTTCCTCAATTTTTAAATCCGCCAAGCGCACCTGCTGGTAAACTCGCACGGTTAAGAACGCGTAACGATCCCCAATACAATAGCGTACTTCCAGGCTATAACGACCCCTATTCATGTACTTTTTATCGATATGATTCTGTGTTCATTTCCGAACCAGACAAACATATTTTTGATGATACATATACCATTAAACGAATTCTCTCTAATAGTACACAACCCAATGTTTATGTATTGGTTGATACCTTTTACTATCAGCGAAACCCCAACCATACGAACATTGACATTGAATTTCTGATAAAGGAAAGCAATGGGACATTTACTGAATACGATTGGGAGAAAGAATTTTGTGTAATTAGTTTCAATCAGCGTTTTCCTGTCTTAACCGATCGAACAAATACATTAGAAGGAAAATTAATTTACAGCATGCGCTCTGATGGGTTTGAACCAATCTTCTCGGTAAGAACATTAAAATTACGAGTTACTGTTAAAGATCGTGCCCTTAATAGGAGTAACACCATAGAGACGCCTGAATTCACCTTGCAGCAAATCAGGCGCTAGCGTATTAAGTACGTAGATAAACTTTTCTTAGTACAGTGGTGGATATTGCTGTGGATTAGCTTCTGATAGTAACGCATATACACGTTCAAAAATATCTTCCGAATTAGGCTTTGAGAAGTAATCACCATCAGAGGCGTAAGCAGGACGATGTTCTTTCGCTGCAATAGTAATAGGTTTTGCATCTAGGTATTGATAGGCATTTTGTTCTTCTAGAATTTTTTGAAGAATAAATGCAGAGGCACCTCCCGGCACATCTTCATCGGCAACAACTAATCGATTAGTTTTTTTAACTGACTCCACGATAGTATGATGAATATCAAATGGAAGTAGTGATTGCGCATCAATTACTTCACACGTAATGCCTGCTTTTTCTAGTGAAGTTGCCGCTTCCATCACCACCCGACACATGGAACCATAGGTAACAATGGTAACATCTTCGCCCGCTCGTAATACTTCTGGTACACCTAATGGTACCGTGAATTCTCCAATATTGTCTGGTCGTCTTTCTTTTAGCCGATAACCATTTAAACACTCGATAATCACAGCCGGATCGTCTGATTGAAGCATGGTATTATAAAACCCTGCGGCCTGCGTCATATTTCGTGGTGTCAAAATGTAAATGCCACGTAAACTATGTAACAGCATTCCAATTTGTGAACCCGCATGCCACACACCCTCTAAACGATGGCCGCGTGTACGAATAATTAGTGGCGCTTTTTGGCCTCCTTTCGTCCGGTATTGTAAACAAGCCAAGTCATCCGACAAGGTAGGCAAGGCGTAAATAAAATAATCTAAGTATTGAATCTCAGCGATTGGCCTTAGTCCGCGTAACGCAGCACCAATACCCTGACCGATAATCGTACATTCACGGATACCCGTATCGGTAACACGGAGTTCTCCATGCTTAGCTTGTAATCCAGCAAAGCCTTGATTCACATCACCAATCTTTCCGACATCTTCACCAAATGCTAAGACTCTTGGATCGCGTGTTAACGCTGCATCAAAACAAGCTTGTAGTACTTCGCGTCCGTCTACGATGGTAGAAGAATCTGTGTAGACAGGCTCGACATGTGTAACCTTTAATGCAGACTCATCCGATAAACTATACAAGTGAGAACTATAGCGATCAAAATTAGCAGCCTCCGTTAATTTCACCCACGCTACTAATTCATTTCGCGCTTCTGATGATTCGCCAATAGTTAGTTGCAATGCTTGCCTCGCTGCACGCATCGCTTCTAAGCGTGTTGGGTTAATCGCCTTCACTAAATCTTCGCGAAGCATAACCAATGTAGACTCAGCTTTACTTTGCGAACTTAACGATGCCAGTACAGATGTTATATATTGATGATCCCGTTTAACATCTTCCATAAATGCTTTCCAGGCAAGATCGCGCGCTTCTTTTGCCGAACGTTTAGCTTCTTTTTCAATCGCTTCAACTTCTTCTTCCAGAATGAGTACATCATTCAAAATCCACTCACGCATTTTCTTTAAACAGTCGTGCTCTGCTTCCCAAGCCAATCGCTCTTTTGATTTATAGCGTTCATGAGAGCCTGAGGTGGAGTGTCCCTGAGGTTGAGTTACTTCTTCTACATGAAATAAAACCGGCACATGTTCTTCACGACAAATTTTCTCTGCTTGTTGGTAAGCTTCTATCAACCCAAGATAATCCCAGCCTTTGGCTGTAATAATTTCAAACCCCTTTTCGGAAGGCGTTCGTTGCAAACCAGCCAACGCCTTAGATATACTACTCTTGGTAGTGTGGTATTCTTGCGGAACTGAAATACCGTAGGCATCGTCCCATACCGAAACTAACATGGGTACTTGTAATACTCCCGCAGCATTTATCGCTTCGAAAAACATCCCTTCTGACGTAGAGGCATTCCCGATCGTTCCAAAAGCTATTTCATTTCCTTGATTCGAAAGATTTGTATAGGTATGTAGAGCAGTGTTATGGCGAAACAATTTTGACGCATAGGCTAAGCCTAATAAACGAGGCATTTGCCCTGCGGTTGGAGAAATGTCGGCACTACTATTCTTTAGTTCTGCTAGTGGCTTATACTTTCCTGAGTCATCCAACATGCGTGTTGCATAATGGCCATTCATCAACCTTCCGGCAGATGCTGGATCAGCCTCTACGCTGGTGTGTGCATAAAGCTGCGCAAAATATTGTTGAATATTAAGTTCGTTTATGGCGAACATAAAAGTTTGATCGCGGTAGTAACCAGCACGAAAATCGCCTGCACGAAATACCTTGCTCATGGCGATTTGTGCTACCTCTTTGCCATCTCCGAAAATGCCAAATTTCGCCTTACCCATGAAGACTTCCTTTCGGCCGATAATACTTGCCTCACGGCTTTCTACGGCAAGACGGTAATCGGCCAAGATTTCTTTAACCTTGGCTTGCGAAAATTTTACTCTGGCTTCTTTCGTTGCGCTCAAATTGATTGGGATTGAAGGTTAACGTCTGTTAGGTTCAAAAATAGGGAATACCCCGTACTTTCAAAAACCAATTGACTGCCGATAGTTCAACCAATCACCATCTGCTATCAAGAGATTGTGCGTTGAAACTTCAGGAAACACGAATATTCCAAACTTTCCTTCGGCCAACGCTAACATCGATAAAATATAACCGGCATCAAACTCTAAATCGATAATGGATTGTTCTGTTTCCAAATTTTTTACCCGAAATAATTCTGTCACAATAGTATGGTCAGGATTTTTTGTCTCCACCACATACGGATAATCTGGCAGGGCATACATTTGAAAGCCTGAGAGCACTTTTAAATCGACAAATTCTAAATCATTGGCAAAGGCTGCGAAATTTTCCATGCCCTTTCGAAGAGTTCCATAAAAAGCATATTGGCCGGGTTTTTCTAAAGATGCTTGGTACATGTAAAAATATAAATATGTTCATCCGTGGTTTCGTGCCCTAGTCATTATATTTGCAGCCGTTAAAACGATTGCGTCATGATAATAGGAGTTCCCAAAGAAATCAAAAATAATGAAAACCGTGTAGCCTTAACACCTGCCGGGACACAAGAACTGGTAAAGCGTGGTCACGCTGTTTATGTACAAGCTACTGCGGGTGTAGGCAGTGGTTTTAGCGATGAGGAATATCAAAAGGCTGGCGCCAAGATTATTGCCGAAGCAGCCGAAGTATTTCAGCTTGCTGAAATGATCATGAAAGTAAAAGAACCCATCGAGCAGGAGTATAAACTCATTAAGAAAGACCAATTAATTTTTACATATTTTCACTTTGCATCATACGAGCCGCTAACGAAAGCAATGATAGAAAGTGGTTCGGTTTGTTTAGCATACGAAACCGTAGAGCGCATTGATGGAAGCTTACCGTTGCTAATACCTATGTCGGAAGTAGCCGGAAGAATGGCTATTCAAGAAGGTGCAAAATATTTAGAGAAACCACTCAAAGGTCGTGGTATTCTTTTAGGCGGTGTACCCGGAGTTTTGCCTGCAAAAGTACTTATTCTAGGTGGTGGTGTAGTGGGTACCAACGCAGCGAAAATTGCTGCCGGTATGGGTGCCGATGTAATCATCATGGATGTAAACATAAATCGCTTACGGTATTTAGATGATGTAATGCCGAAGAATGTGCATACCGTTGTTTCGAATGAATATACCATTCGCGAAACCATTAAAGATTCTGACTTAATTATTGGTGGCGTTCTTATTCCAGGCGCAAAAGCTCCTCGATTAATTTCGCGCGACATGCTGAAAGACATGCGGGCAGGAACCGTGTTGGTAGATGTAGCTGTAGACCAAGGAGGTTGCATTGAAACATGCAGACCAACTACACACGAAGACCCTACTTACATTATTGACGATGTGGTGCATTATTGTGTTGCGAATATGCCAGGCGCTGTTCCCTATACTTCAACGTTAGCATTAACCAATGCTACACTCCCCTATGCTATTCGGTTAGCGAACCAAGGTTGGAAAAAGGCAAGCGAAGAAAATCTAGAGTTACGTAATGGTTTGAATATCATTCATGGGGAAGTAGTTTATAAAGCAGTGGCTGATGCCTTTCAACTTCCCTATACCGATGTAAAGAATTTTTTATAGAAGAATAACTTCAACAGATAAGAA
>CAYNKN010000287.1:0-4674 GCA_964397805.1 uncultured Chryseolinea sp.
AGGCGATGCTCCGGTTCCTCCATCGGCACCAGAGATTAGAATGGCATCGGCTTTTGCTTTAGCAACACCTGCTGCAACGGTACCTACACCCGCTTGTGATACCAGCTTTACATTAATGCGTGCCTGCCGATTTGCATTTTTTAAATCGTAGATAAGTTGGGCTAAATCTTCAATTGAATAAATGTCGTGATGTGGAGGAGGTGAGATCAATCCAACACCTGGAGTAGAATGTCTTACGCGCCCGATCCACTCGTCTACTTTATGCCCAGGAAGTTGTCCGCCTTCACCGGGCTTAGCACCCTGTGCCATTTTAATCTGTAGCTCATCGGCATTACTTAAGTAGTAACTGGTAACACCAAACCTACCAGAGGCAACTTGTTTTATAGCAGAGCGCTCCCAATCGCCATTTTCTTTTCGTGCAAAGCGAACTTCATCTTCGCCACCTTCGCCACTATTGCTTTTGCCACCAATGCGGTTCATGGCTATGGCCAATGTAGAATGTGCTTCGTGTGAAATGGAACCGAACGACATCGCACCTGTTGCAAATCGTTTATAGATTTCTTCTGCGGGTTCTACTTCGCTAATCGGAATTGGATTGCGTTTTTTAAATTCGAAAAGACCACGGAAGGTTAAGGTATCGCGGGTTTGATCGTTTATTTTTTGCGCATATTTTTTATACAGCTCGAAGTTATTCGACTTGGTGGAGTATTGAAGTAAATGAATTACTTCTGGACTAAACAAATGTTTTTCGCCTCTGCGTTTCCATTGGTAAATACCACCTACAGGTAGTTCTTTGCTTTCGATTTCATACGCTAACTGGTGACGGATTAATACTTCTTTGGCAACATCATCAAATGAAAGTCCTTCAATACGACTAATGGTTCCTTTAAAACATTTTTCAATAACATCGCTACCTAATCCCAGAGCTTCAAAAATCTGTGATGATTGATACGATTGTAATGTGCTGATGCCCATTTTCGACATTACCTTGAGCAAACCACTACCAATTGCTTTTTGGTAATTCGAGTAAGCCTCTTCATCGGCCATGGGCTTATAGAATTGGCTGTGCTTATTCATAAAGTGAATACTCTCTAACGCCAAGTAAGGATTAACAGCACTAGCTCCGTAACCAATAATGGTGGCGAAATGATGTACTTCCCAAACATCGCCAGCTTCTACAACCAGTCCTGCCTGTGTACGAATTCGTTTCTCTACCAAGAAATGATGTACGGCACCTACTGCCAGAAGTGATGGAATGGGAGCAAACTCATCACTAATTTTTCTGTTCGAAAGAATGATAATTTTTTTGCCGGCACGTACTGCTTTTTCCGCTTCACAACAAATGCGATTCAAACTTTCTTCTAATCGACCGGGTTCATCATCGGCTTTAAAAACGCATTGAATAACGGCACTTTCGAAACCCTGATTTTGCAAATGCTTGAGCTTCTCCAAATCATCGTTTAACAGAACAGGTTGTGAAATATGAATTTGATTGGTGTGTGCTGCTGTTTCTTCTAATACATTTAAGCTGGAACCAACACGCGTAAAAAGCGACATAACCAGACGCTCGCGTATAGGATCGATGGGAGGATTACTTACTTGTGCGAATAGTTGTTTAAAATAATTTGAAAGGTGTCTGCTTTCTCTGGAGAGTACCGCTTGTGGTGTATCATCACCCATTGAGCCAATAGCTTCATACCCCTTTTCGGCCATAGGTAAAATAATGGCTTTAATATCTTCGGTAGTATATCCGTATGCATTTTGCCGTTGGATGAGGGTGCGTTCATCAAAACTGGTTTCAGACCATTCGTGTTCAGGCTCTAACCGTAACTTCAAGCGGTTTTCAATAATCCAATTGTAATACGATTTCCCTTCGTATACCGAACGTTTAACTTTTTCATCATCGAGTACTTTACCTTGCTCGAGATCAACCATTAACATCTTGCCCGGTGTTATCCTTCCTTTTTCAACAATATCTTTAGGATCAATCGGAAGTGCCCCTGCTTCGGAGGCAGCAATAACACGACCGGATCGCGTGATACAGTAGCGCAAAGGTCGTAATCCATTACGATCTAACGTAGCGCCTATACGTGTTCCATCGGTGAATACTAAGGCTGCCGGTCCATCCCAAGGTTCCATCATCGAAGCATGATATTTATAAAATGCTTTACGATGCGGATCCATTAACTTATTGTCTTGCCACGCTTCCGGTACAAGCATCATTAATACATGTGGCAGTGACCGGCCAGAAAGCACCAGCATTTCTACCAGGGCATCAAGGTTGGCTGAGTCAGAACCTTCGGGGTTTGTTATGGGTAACAGCATCTTCAATTCTTCATCGGTAAATTGAGTTGATTTGAAGAGTGCTTCTTTCGATTTCATTTTATTCACATTTCCGCGGATGGTGTTAATCTCACCGTTGTGGGCAATGTATCGAAAGGGTTGCGCGAGTTTCCAATTCGGAAATGTATTGGTAGAAAAGCGGGAGTGAACTAATGCTAATGCTGTTTTTAGTCGCGTATCCTGAAGATCGTAAAAATATTCGCGGAGTTGATCAGTACGAAGCTGACCTTTATAAATTATGGTGCGTGCCGAAAAGCTGGTAATGTAAAATTCTTTGTTGCTACCTTTTACTTCGCGTGCAATGGTATGGATAGTGTAGTTACGCAACACAAAGAGTTTGCGTTCGAAAGCACTACTATCTACTAATTCACCTTTTGCTTTAACAAAAACTTGTTCGATAACAGGTTCTACTTCTGCGGCACCCGGGCCAGGCACGCTGTGGTTAACAGGTACCACACGATAACCCAACAACTCTAATCCTAAAGCCTGAATATTTTTTCGCAGTACTTCGCGACAAGCATTCATTACTTTTTTATCGCGCGGAAAGAACACCATACCTACACCGTACTTTCCCGATTCAGGTAATTCAAATCCTAAGCGCGTACTTTCTTCAACAAAAAAATCGTGGGGTAATTGAATTAAGATACCGGCTCCATCACCGGTTTTCGGGCTGCTTCCCTTACCTCCGCGATGCTCCATGTTCTCTAACATCGAGAGGGCATCGGATAAGTTCTGATGGGTTTTCGAACCGTTAATATTGGCAACAAAGCCAATACCGCAGGCATCGTGTTCCAGTTCAGGGGTATACAAACCACGGCTGGTTTCTTCTTTCATTGTCTGGTTGTTTAACGTGTGTGAAAAATAACCGATCAGGGCAGAACGGGGTTTTGAATTTATTAAACAAACAGAAGGATGTTTTGATAAAGGTAGGTAAATGCAGAATTTTTTGAATCTTTTTAGAATTAATCCAAAACACTTTAAAAATCACAACACGTTAACGATTGCGGAAGGTACGATTTTGAATTTTTTGCATTCAATCGAAATCGATTGATATTGGCCTTTTCTATAAACAGTTGTTCGCTTTTTATTTACTCACCCACTGTTGGCTTACTAGCACGAACCATTTCCTTTTTTCCGGGTGGCCCTTCTAAAGTCTCCACGCGTAGGCCTAAACTTTTTAAATCGCGTTTTAACTGCCCTTTGGCGCAATAGGTAACGAAAATGCCACCGGGTTTCATGGCTAACGAAATTTTTTCCAGAAGCTCAAGCGTCCACATATCGGGTTGTTTGTTGGGTGCGAAGGCATCAAAATAAATCAGGTCGTAGCGGGCTAATGGAAGTGAAACAGCTTGTAGCGTGTCGTGTATTTTTTTTAAGGTGAAGTTTTCAAGAATGCTTTCTTCAGTTTCCCAGGCACTTTCATGGATTTTATCAAAATATACAGGCATGCCCAACGATGCCGTATAGTTTAGTGCAGACCAGATTTCTTTTGGTAGAGGGTAAGCTTCAAGTGTAGTCAAGTGAATGTGCGCTGATAGCTTCAGCGAAGCTTGCACTGTAAGAAATACATTTAGACCTGTCCCAAAGCCTACTTCTAAAATATGAATGGGCGTGTTGTTGTTTTGCTGACAGCAAAAATCAAATCCTTTCTTAATAAAAACATGTTGTGATTCTTGCAGGGCTCCATGTATGGAGTGGTAGGTTTCATTTAAACCGTTATGAAGTAATGAGTGAGAACCATCGTTGGTGGTAATGATGGAGGTAACTTTATCATTCACTGACATAGAAAACCTAATCTTTTTGAATGAGTGCTACCGCATACGCATTTACGCCTTCACTTCTTCCCACATATCCCATACTTTCATTGGTGGTGGCTTTAATGGAAACATCTTCTTCGCTAATATTCATTAGCGGAGCGAGTACCTTTTTCATGGCATCGATATGCGGATTTATTTTTGGATGCTCTAAAACCAAAGTGCAATCTACATTTTCTATTCGCCAACCACGGTCGTGTAGCATGCGCGTTACTTCGGTTAAAAAAAACTTGCTGTCCATTCCTCTCCAACGCTCATCTTGATTATTAAAGTGAAACCCAATATCGCGCAAGTTGGCTGCACCGAGAAGTGCATCGCAAAGTGCATGAATAAGTACATCAGCATCGGAATGCCCAAGGGCTCCTTTTTGAGCATCGGGTAATTGGATGCCACCTAAATAAAATGCACGCCCTGTTTCTAGTTGGTGCACGTCAAAACCCATACCTACGCGAATTTTCATTTCTCAGTAATTTTAATGGTAGCAAAAAAGTATGTGAACACTCCTGTTGTCATAAGA
>CAYNKN010000288.1:0-4667 GCA_964397805.1 uncultured Chryseolinea sp.
TTAATGTAGTTACGAGATCAGGAAATTTAGTTAATGCTGCTACCAAGGAGGTTAGATTACTGTTGCCTTGTGCTATTGTAACAATGCTTTGAGTTGGTCTGTTACCGTCGTCATCGTTATCACAGCTTGTCACGGTAAGCGATAACATGAGTACAGCCAACGCTAAAATGCGTGCTTTGAAAAGCCAATTGACTAACGTTTTTTGAGTTGATTTCATAGTTTTTTAATTATGGTTTGTTTTTAAATACAATACCCATAGAACTATGAAAAGACTGTTTTGTATGTGCGGTGTAGAGTGGTGTTGATTTTAAAAGGCGTGAACCGTAATTAATTTGGAGTGAGTGGTTTCTGAGAGAATAGCTTGGGGCTATTCTACTTGATCAAGTCTACACTATTCTTATAACTGAGGGTTATCTTGATCGGTAAAATCTCCACGTAACCTTCTAAATCTTTTACGTGCCTCCGCGGCATAAACACTTCCAGGGAAGGTATTCAAAAATTCCCTATAGATTTCCATCGCCTTGACGTTCATTTTTAAGTGGCGTTCATATATCTCGCCTTGCGTAAAAAATGCATCATCTGCCAATACATCATCCGGGTATTCATCGCGAATTTTTTGAAGTAGCGAAATAGCTTGTTCGAAGTTGCCTTGTTGTATACGAATATTCGCCTCCAGCCAGTATACATCATCTAGTATGGTGTGATTAGGAAAAGTGATGTAGGTAGAATCATCGATTGATTTCCCGAGTAAAAAGGTATCTTCTTTCGAACGTTCTGCCCTACCTTCTTTTAGCATACTTATTTTCTGTAACGCTAAATCTGTTTTGTTCTGAAAAAGCAGCAGTTCAATTAAAGCGTATTGTTTTAACGCCTCACCTACGGAATCAAATGCAATATTTTCTTTTATACGCATACTTAATTCCATCGCATCATTAGCTATTTCTCGCGAGGTGGCTTGCTTTAAAATATCCAGGTGTTCTTGCGCTAACCTAAAATCTCCTTTGTAGTAAGAAAGCTTGGCGTTTTTCAATTTGGCTTCATAGCCTAAAATATTTTCTTTCTGTGTTTTCTCTACCTGCGAATAGAGTAAGGTAGACTCCCACGATTCACCACGTAACAAATAGATATCACCTAAGTCAATTTTTGCTTTCGCTTTTAAATACTGTGTAGCACGTGGGTTATCAATTAAATTGGTGAGAATAGTTGCGGCTTCATCCTTCTCATCTAAGTAATTGGCTAATAACAATGCTTGACTCCTTGATGCTTCCAATGCATTTGCATTAGCCGGAAAAGCATTTATAAATTCTTTATAGTCTCTAATTAAAATTTTTACAGAATCCTTTTTTACGGGATATGTATTTTTTACGCGAGCCTCTTGTGTACGAATAAGTCCGAGACGCGCTAACAAGTAATTATCTGTATTCGGATAGTCGCGTATAACTTGTCGATAAATCCGTAAAGCAACTTCGTAATCTTCATTGTCCATGGCCACGCGAGCAACCTCCATAGATTTGTCGCCATCATGTCGATATCTTTTATCGTATGCTCGGGCTTGAATAAATGATGCATAAAAATTTTTCTGTTGCATCGTTACCCATATCAGCAAATCGGCATAGACTTCTACATCTGGATATCGTTGTACTTTATCGTATAATAATCGTTCTAAACTTTCTAACTCTTCTGGTTTAGTTAAAAGTATTTGAAGTACATTTTTTACATATTGAATGTTGCCCGCATTCTGTGTTACATAACTCAAATACTCTTGAACCATGTTATCTTGTTTGCCTTGAACGCGATACAACATCGCTAAGTCAAGTGCAAAAAGTTGTGGATTTCCTAAGTGTTGACGCGACTCGGTTAACGCTAAAACACCGTAATCAATTAACGATCTCGACATAAAATAGTCGGCCATAATTTTTGTTCGCTGCGTATTTCCTTTGTTGGCTGTTATAACATCTTTAAAATATTTATCGGCTTTTCCGAGTTCTCCCGCTCGGATAGTAACAAGTCCGTAGTCAAGCTCATACTGTAAATTGGTTGGATCTTTTTTCGAAATTTTTTTAAGATAGTTTCTGGCTTCATCATAGAATTCTAAATCGACCAGCAAGTTGATAAAGTTATTGTAGATAGTTGCTGTGTTCGCATCATTTTTTGCGAGATCACGATAAAGTTCTAGCGCCTTTTTTTTATCGCCTTTTAAAACATATTCGTTAGCCAGCTGAGCATCGGTGCCCTGTGCGAGAGAAGAAAATAAAATTATAGTAATGAAAGTTAGCGTCAGCAAAGTTATCCGGATGGTGGATTGCCTTATTGTATTTATTATATATATAATATTGTAATTATAATAAGCCATGTGTTTTTGTGGATTACTTTAAGTTCTATTAGCTGTTAATGATATGTCGATAATTCATCTGCTTTAAGTTGCTCATTATGAATGTCATCTTGAGTTATGAACAATATATTTCTGTGTTAGTTACTTTAATGTTAATAAGTATGTAAATGTAAATTGTTCATAACATTAAGTTTGTAAACATCATTTTCATCTTGTGTCATGTTTCTGTTTTGAGACTCAATTTTATCCTTATAAAAATGAGTTGTTAACAAGTTAGTCGGTACTTATCAACAGTGGTCCTACTTCCCAATTTGCTTTCAAACTTATTTTTGTGGTCTGTTTCTCGTTTCGGTAATAGATTACTTTCTCTGGCTCTTGGTTTCTAAAGAAATTTCCTGCTGTCCATTCTCCATCACCATTGGTGTCAATAATCAGTCTTACTTGATAATCGCTTGGAGGGAGATCAACAAATGATATCTCTGATTGATCTTTTTGTTCTCTGACTACCTTATAATCAGATGATAATAGTTGAACGATAAAGTGTGGTTCATTAGTTTGTATTTCTACAAAGAGTATAGACAGATTTTCAGATTTATAAGTTTTAATATCTTCTGACATTCTGCGGGATGAATCCATTTCTATGCTAATCAGTGAAGCATCGGCAAAATACAATTGGTTCTTAATTACCTTTTTAGTACCTTTTTTGGGTAACTTTTCTGTTGCTTGTTTTATAGAATCTTCTTTTGAAATAGGTAGTGGTTGGAGTAAGGCTTTATCAAACTTCACTCGAAGGTTGGCTGTTAAATGCAATGTATCCCAAATTAAATGTTCATTCTTTATAGGTACCGATCTTATGGAGTCTATTCTAAGTATCATACTATCATATGATATGTGATTTAGTGGTTTATTTACTTTTAGCATTCCTTCTAGAATTCCCTTGTCTTCGAGTATTCGCATGTTTTGGAAACTGGCATTGAATTTCTCGGGTGTAAATTTTTGAGCGCTAAATTTTGCATAGAGTGTCGTATCAATAACTTGATTGATGCTGTCTCTCCCGATAAAATGTATGGCGACACTATCACGTTGTCCAAATGTGTTGTAAACTTTAATGTTAGTAAAGTCTTCGGATGCTGCGTTGGGAATTGTATTGTTGAGGGAATCTAAAACAAAATATTTATAGAAGCCTTTTGTTCCACGAATGTTGTAGTATGAATTATATGCTCTGGCGCTTGTTAGTTTGAGGGGCCGAGGGTCTACGCGAATAGTTGGTATGTTTACTTCTTTCTGGTTGGTAGAAAGTCTGATCGGGTTTTTAAGATATCCATAGGATTCAGATCTACCATCTACCACTAAGTTTTTATTCTTGTCATCAAAGGCATAAACATAGTAATTGCCGGGTTTTAGGTTTTCAAACAGGTAGTTCCCTATTTCATCTGATTTAGTAACATACGTTGGCTTATGTTTGTAAATATTGAAGGTATCGCTTTGATATAGCGCTACGGTTATTTCTTTAACTTCTTTGTTAGTTAATGCTTCGTATACGTTCCCCTGTATTGACAGTGAATCGATGTACGTTCCGGTACTAAATGCAGTCTTTAGATTTTTTACTCCGTTTTTCTCAGTAATGTCTTGAACAGCGTCTCTAAAGTTAATTAGATAAGTAGTTGAGTCTTTTAATGGTTTGTTAAATGTTAATACAACTCTATTTTTTTTTGCTTCTATTTCGTACTCCTTTTCAATATCTGGTGTAATAATCAACTGCTCTTTCGGATTATTAAGTATTACCGTTTCCGACAACAATATTTCTACCTGATCCCCTTTAAAGTTTATTTCGTTCTTGGGTGGTGTCGTTCGTATTACTGTTGGAGGTATAGTGTCTTTTGGTCCACCAGTTGGTGACGTCTGCTGCGCACAGTTGATTAAGAATAAACCGTAAATAAACCAGTGTAGTTGATGCCTCCACTTCATAGTTTTTTGGTAATGTAAATTAGGCTGGAGTACTCCCCTGTTTGTTTAGCCTTAATGTTGCTTTTAAGTCCAATTATCATAGCTCTAATCATGCCATATAGATTGAGTTTTTTATTGTTCTTGTATTTTTCACTGAGCATGGAAACGTAAAATGAATCTAATTTCATAGGTACTACCTGTATTAGTTTCAGCTGACTACTAAGCAATAGTTGTTCCATTGATTTTTGGTTAAAGTGCCAAAGATGTCTCGGTACATCATATGCTGCCCAAAATTTGCCGTAATGATTTGCGTCATACGATTTGAAATTGGGTACTGCAATAAAAATTACACCATCCGGTTTTAATAATCGTTTCAGTTCTTTAATTT
>CAYNKN010000289.1:0-4661 GCA_964397805.1 uncultured Chryseolinea sp.
GGTAGTAGTAAAAGTTCGAGCACCAACTTGTGAACTTTCGTGAAGCAGACCATCACTAGGTTGGTTGTAGCTTTGTCTATACGTATAGCAGTGTTCCTGGTAGCATTGCATTTCGCATCGATTTCCTCGGTACATTTCCATGTCTTCGTAACACGAATAATCATTATCACATACCCAGACAGGGAAACAACCCGTGCGTGATTCTGTGCGGATGGCTCCGGTTAAATGGTTCCAACCTTTTTCTGAACCATTATCCAGGTAATCTCGCCCGTCTTTCCAGCCTGCAGCTCTGGCAATATTAATGATGTTAAAAAGCGTTGCAATGTTTTTTATGTAAAACGCATTGTAAACACCCCGAGCCCGTTGAACAATTTCAGGAAAATAATTGTCGGGCTCGCCAGTAAATGAAGAAGCTAGTCGGTAATGTACGGGGCTATTCTCATTGCCGTAAATACTTATCCGTGGAATAGTTACCGCATAATTTCTTGCCTGATTCATATAGGCACTGTTTTCTGCTAAATCGAATGAAGTTACATTGCTCGCTAAGTTTAATGCGATATTATCAAATCCAATTTCATCTAAGAGTATCTCTTGCAGAGCTCGGCCTGTAAAAGTTCGTGTTCCTGCTCGTACAATAATATAGGTTAATCCGAACAATTCTCTGGCTGGGCCTTTTGTCAGTTCGTTTACACCGTGTGATATGTATCCTCTAAATTCTCCATTTGTTACGGTATTTAAAATTCTAGCGCCATTTAATGGCGAGCCTACTGTAATGATACCACCCACGTGATTTGGATTTATTTGGCTATGTATCTCGCGAAGAGCTACGCCTCCCATGCTGTGCCCGATACCAATGTTGTTAGTGCCACTTGGTGTGCTGACAGCAACCTCATTAGCCATATTAGCCACTCCATTTTGACTAAGTACTCTACGGTTTATTGAGGTGATATTCCGTTGGTCTTCAAACTCCGCAGCATAATTTTGCCAGAACTGCTCCGTTCCTCCAAACCCATGTTGCCAGATAACATTTCGTTGAGCTAACAAATTATCAGTGATTAACAAACTGGCAATGAATATAACTAGTTGTTTCATAATAATAGGGTTTAATTAGTTTGTAAAACGTAGTTTTCGAAATAAAAATTGGTACGGCTCACGTAGCGGCTTCCGGTTACTTCGTCAATGGCAAATTCCTCATAATACATTTGCTTAGGCACCCATTGATCCTTCGCTTCTCGATAATCATACTTGTATGTCATCCTACTAACAACATCTCCATTTGCTTCGTGCAGACTGCTTCCCAATAGAATATTCAAATCAGGTACAATTACTTCCTCGACATAGCGACCACTTTTAGTTCGAAAGGCGGGTTCGTTACTACCATTTTCTAAAACTGCTTTGCGAATAAGTATAGTGTTCTCATTCAAATTTTCTACAGTAGCTCCTTTTGCTTTAGCTTCAGCTTCCCAATTATAGCGTCCAGTGAGTCGGAGCATTAATTCTCGCATGGCAAAGTCTTCTTTCATAGCATGTTGATACATTAAATTATCATGCGCGTCATAGAGGTAGGCTATGCCGTTTGTAATCTTGGTTTTGGTTACTGGGGCTGTATCATCTAGCGGAACACCTTCAAACGATGGTGGCACCGAAAACAATTTGGGAGAACGTTCTTCAATTAGATAATCAGCGCTTCCATCTTCAAAAACAGTTACATGAAAGGCTTGTCGATTAGTAATGGGCTCACTGGCAATATCATCTAGAAATGCGAAATTCCCTTTTGCACCAGACGATAAGTATTCGCGTTGAGACAGCGATTCCAATTCATAGCTAAGTGTCATAGCTATAGATTTATCCTGTTTACCAAGATTACCGCTATCTACTGTAGATAGCTCATTTTCAGGGCTACAAGCCACTAAGAATGTTAGACCAGCCATTGGCAGGTACTTTGTAAGAAACTGTTTCATGATATTAATTGGGGTTAAAATAAATGCTACCGTTTATTACTCTACAGGCTCAACACACTAAATTTTGACAACAGCCTGTACTACTTCCCGATGAATAAATGTAAAAAAAATATCATTCATATTCCCCGAATGAATATTTTTTCTTTGTTAAGTAGTATTAATTTTTTCTTGATACGGTTAAGAAATTTTACATCGGAGATTTTCTAATGCTCAACAAACGTTACTTCCTTATCGAATTTACGCTTGAGTAGGGGGTAAAGTATTACGGCACTTAAAATCACTACGGTACCTACATAAAAATTAATGCCCATTTTTTCTTGCCCGCCAAAAATGATCACCGCCATGATAATACCATACACCGGTTCGAGATTAAGCGTTAGCTGAATGAGAAAAACGCTAATACGTTTCATGAGTTCAACGGCTTCGGAGTAGGCATAAACAGAGCAAACACCAGCCAACACCGCGATGTATAACCAATCTAACGGTGTGGGTACTAGTTGCAACGTATTGTTCGTAGCCCAAGTGTGTTGGTATATAGGCATGAATAACGCCAGGCCGATGAACACGCCAATCATCTCATAAAAGGTGATCGTAAAAGCAGGTATTCGTCTAACAAGCCGTGCATTAAAAACGGAAAATAAAGCCGAAGTAAATCCAGCAACAATGCCTAAGAGTAAACCCAGTTTGTATTGAAAGTTGAACGAAAAAATAATGTAGAGACCACCAATAACAACCAATCCAAGAAGCAATTCAATTTTTTTTATTTTACTTCGATTAAACCAAGGTTCTAATAGCGCTGCCCATAAGGAGTTGGTGGCAAAACCCACCAGACTTACCGATACATTAGCGACTCGCGCAGAGCCGAAGAAGGTAATCCAGTGAATGGCAACAATAAACCCGATTAGTAAAAGTTTAATTCCAGTTTTTCGATCAACAGCAAAGGTTCCTTTTGTGATCAGAATAACTACTCCCATGCCAATGGCCGCTAGTATGGCGCGATAAAAAACCATCTCTACTGCAGGGATGGTAATCAGTTTTCCAAGAATAGCCGAGAAGCCCCACAAAAAAACAATGAAGTGAAGTTTAAGGTAATCGTTTCTGGAAGCCATGCTTAGCGCGGAACGTATTTGTACATGACCAATGATAAGATTCCAAAAACAAGGTTGGGTATCCATACCGAAAGCTCTGGTGGCATAGCACCATTCTCGGCAAAGGTTCTGAAGAGGGTAAAGAATAGAATAAAAATAAAAGAGAGCATAAAGCCTAACGCAATTTGTAGTCCTGTTCCGCCTCTGCTTTTGCGTGCAGAAACAATAACACCCATAAACACTAAAATGAAAATGGTAAATGGAGATGAATAGCGCGTGTATTTTTCTACTTCGTATACTTCAATACCAGTAGAGCCGCGTGCACGCAATGTTTTAATGTACGCGTTTAATTCGTTTAATGTTAGTCCGTCATACTTACGGTAGTCGCTTTCGAATTCTTTGGGGTGTATAACCAATGCGGTATCCATGGTAATGCCGCGTGTTGTTTTTTCTTCTGCAGGTGTAGGTAATTTAAAGCCAGCGGTTTTTGCCTGCACAACGGTATCAAACACATCATCTATTTTTTTAATAGACCAATCGCGTAGCGTCCATTTTTGTTTGGTCGTATCCCATTCAATACGATTGGCAGATAGTTTTTCGACAAGTCGGTTGTTATCAAATTTCTCCAACGTAAAGTGATACCCGGTTTGATTTTGATTGTTGTAACTCTGCATATACAGGTAGGTATTAGAAGCTACCTGCATATGTACATTGCGTTGATCGAAGTAATACTTATTTTTTAAATACTGAAGTTCAAATGCCAGCCTGGTTTTGTTTGAGTTTGGTATGATCCATCCGTTTAGAACAAAACTAATAAGCCCCACAATAGAAGCCCCAATAAAGTAGGGCACTAGCATACGCTTGAAACTTACACCACTACTTAAAATGGCAATTACTTCAGTATGGCTGGCCATGCGTGCGCATACATATACCGTTGCAATAAATATAGTGATTGGGGTAACGAGGCTACCGATCCACGGAGTAAAGTCTAGGTAGTATCCACCAATTTGGCTAGCACTTAATCCTGCCTTGGCAAACTTGTCCATTTTTTCAGTGAGGTCAATCACCGTAATAACGGCCAACAAGATGAGCACCACAAAAAAGAATGTGCTAAGAAAGCGTTTTAAAATATAGGCATCCAGTAGCTTCATGTAGTGTGCTTACCTTATTTACTCTATTTGTTTAAAGTCGTTGAGAGACAATCTTTACCATCTTGTTTTTCCATTCGGCAAACGTACCGGCTTCAATTTGCAGCCGGGCTTGTTGTACTAACCAAAGGTAAAACGTTAGGTTGTGGATTGAAGCAATTTGTGCGCCCAAAATTTCTTTATTAATAATGAGGTGGCGCAAGTAGGCTTTGGAGTGAAATGTACTTACATAACCACCCAGTGCTTCATCAATTGGTGAGAGGTCATCTTTCCATTTTTCGTTACGAATGTTAATAATGCCTTGGGTAGTAAACAACATGCCATTGCGGGCGTTGCGTGTAGGCATAACACAATCAAACATATCAATACCTAAAGCAATACACTCTAAAATATTTTCGGGTTTACCTACTCCCATGAGGTAACGGGGCTTATCGGCAGGTAGAATGCCACACACTAAATCTGTC
>CAYNKN010000290.1:0-4646 GCA_964397805.1 uncultured Chryseolinea sp.
CATGGTACTACCAAACATACCAACTCATCGTACTTTACCATGGTGGCAAAAGATGAACACGATAAACCAACACCTGTACCCAAACTAATTTTAGAAAACAGCGAAGATGTAAAACGCTTTATCGAAGCCATGCAAATGCGCGAAATAAAAAATGCTATACGGCATCAAATGGATGATGCCAGGTCGCACATTGAAGTTGCCCGCGCGCACGAATTGCTAAAAAATGAACGCTGCATTATTGCTTATGCTTCCTAAAAATTAAACCGTTCCGCGATATCATAAACATACCAGCACCTATGCGTTATATTTTAACTCTTACTTACTTACTCCTTCTTCATTCTGCATTTTGTCAGTATCCAGTTATTTTATCGCAGCGTGAACAAGCGCGTGTTATCGATGAGTTGTTAGACGATCGGCTCCGTACTATACTACCTAAAATCATGCGCAGAGAAGGTATTGATATGTGGGTGATCATATCTCGGGAGTATAATGAAGATCCGATTATTAAAACATTTTTACCGGCCACTTGGATGGCCGCTCGAAG
Organism: uncultured Chryseolinea sp.; assembly: GCA_964397805.1. Lineage (GTDB taxonomy): Bacteria > Bacteroidota > Bacteroidia > Cytophagales > Cyclobacteriaceae > Chryseolinea. The sequence continues at coordinate 545 of CAYNKN010000290.1, forward strand.
AACCACCATGCTCGTAGTATTTGATCGCGGTGCTGATAAAGACTTGGAGTATTTAGCGGTAGCACGATATGATGTCGGAAAAACTTTCATACGTTCATGGGATCCCGATCATCAACCCGACCAATGGCAACAGCTGGCAAAAATTATTGAAGAAAGAAATCCTAAAAAAATAGGCATAAATAAAGCAGAACATTATGGCCATGCCGATGGGCTATCTGCTAACGACTATGAGAAACTTCTCCAATCAATTAATAAAAAATTTCATCCGAGTATTGTATCTGCAGAAAAACTAGGAGTAGCCTGGCTGGAAACACGAAGCGATCGCGAAATGGTGATCTACAAACAACTCTGCAAAATTGCGCACGACATTATTCAAGAAGGATTCTCCGATGCTGTCATTCACCCCGGTATAACTACTACCGAAGATGTGGTGTGGTGGTACCGCGAAAAAATTAAAGAACTCAAATTAGACACTTGGTTTCATCCGTCAGTTTCTATTCAACGTAATGAATCGGATGTGATTTTCAATAAGCGACCTCAACCGGTAGTCATTATGCCGGGCGATCTTTTGCATGTCGACTTTGGTATTTCGTACCTGCGTTTGAATACGGATACACAACAACATGCCTATGTGCTTAAACCTACAGAAACCGATGCCCCTGAATTTTTAAAACGAGCATTTGCTAAAGGAAACAAACTGCAAGATATTCTTACCCGTAACTTCGCTGTTGGAAAAACCGGTAATCAAATTTTAGCAGATACCCGAAAACAAGCTATCGCACAAGGTTTAACACCCTCTATTTATACGCATCCTATTGGCTACCACGGTCACGCTGCCGGAACAACCATTGGCATGTGGGATATGCAAAATGGTGTTCCACATACAGGAGACCATCCACTACATTACAACACGGCTTACTCCATTGAATTAAATGTTACTACTTATGTTATAGAGTGGAAAAAAGAAATTCTAATCAAATTAGAGGAAGATGGATTTTTTTCTGCCTCCGGAAATTTCTACTACATCGATGGTCGGCAAACAGAACTAATTGTTATTCCACGACCAGGAAAAATTAATAATTAATCGGCATCATTGTTGATTATTTAGCGCGTTAACTAAATTTTATCGTTATGAAAAAAACAATCCCATTAGTAGCATTACTATGCTTTTTCGCACACACCATTTTTGCGCAGGAAAATGAACAAGAGGAATTTACCCGCGACATTGGTTTTAACACCACCTTTATTTTACAAGGTATCTTTCAATCAAATCAAACCCCATTCTCATTGATGTATAAAAAGTATACATCACCCACAAAAGCCATTCGACTTGGAGCCAGTTTTAGTTTTAATTTTACTAAAAGTGATGTTAATGAAAACTTCCTTAATAATTTTACAGACAACTCCCATGCTAGCCTTACTTTAACCATTGGAAAAGAATTCCAAAAAGAGCTCTCAAAAAATTGGGTTTGGTATTATGGTGGCGATATACTTCCAAGTGTATGGTTTTCAAATTATGATTACTATAGCTCCAACACAAAATATTCAGAAGATCGATATTATAATATTGGGCTAGGTGCGCGTCCTTTCTTAGGAATTCGTTATAACCTCACCCGCAGATTATATTTAGCGGCAGAGGCCTCTGCACTACTTTCGTACAATTTTTTAAGATTTAAATCAGAAAGTCTTGAACTCGATGAAGTAACTCGTGATATTAAACAATCAAATGCTGGACTCAAACTTAGCCCAGCCTCTGGTATATTTCTTTTTTATAGATTTTAAAGGTAGGCGCTATCCGATACACTCATGTAAAGGATAGCACTATTCTTTTATAGATTCTCATATTCTTACCTATTTTTGAGGTAATGAAAATTCTGCGTTTACTACATACAGGCTATGGCCTCGTTACGTTTGCTATCTTGTTTATTCTCGCATTTCCATTTTTTCTTATCCCAATTTTTTTTCCGAAGTATTTCAACCTCATAGGCATTATTAATCGCTGGTGGGCACGAGCACTCTTTGCATTTTGCTTTATTCCGGTGAGTATAATTCATCGTACTAAACTAGATCCACGCAAGCAGTACATTTTTTGTGCAAATCATTTTTCGTATGTCGATATTCCCACGTTAGGCCTTGCTCCACGCAATGCCATTTTTGTTGGCAAAAATGATATGGAAAATATTCCTGGCTTTGGATTTATGTATCGTAATCTTCACATTACCGTAGATCGAACAAAACTTAAAAGTCGCTATACAACTTTAAAAAGATCGTTAGATGCGATCGATGAAGGCAAAAGTCTGATCATTTTTCCAGAGGGCGGAATTATCACCGAAAGGGAACCTGTTATGGCACGCTTTAAAGATGGTGCATTTCGTGTGGCCATTGAAAAACAAATCGAAATAGTGCCTGTTACCATTCCATATAATTGGATAATTTTGCCAGCCGATCAATTTGTGTTGCACTGGCATCCGCTGAAAGTAATATTTCATAAGCCTTTACCAACACAACACCTTACCTTGGCAGATATCGATTTGTTAAAAGAGGAGACACGGCAGGTAATTGAAACTGAATTACATAAGCATTTAAAACACATGGCTGTTTAAGCTGATAGAAAAATAGAGAAGGATGAAAATCGATCACGAATTATTAACAAAAATAGCTCACCTCGCTCGTCTTGAGTTTGACGAAAAAGATACCGAGAAAATGATTGCCGATATGACTGCCATTGTTGATTGGGTAGAAAAATTAAATGAAGTAGACACGGAAGGGGTAGAACCACTTACTACCATGAGCCACGAAATAAACGCGCTTCGCGAAGATGAAGTGAAAGAACATTTAAGTCATGAGCGTGCATTACGTAATGCACCTCATAAAGATGATACCTACTTTCGGGTTCCAAAAGTTTTGGAATAACCTCACGCTTCAAAGAACACATTATCTATTATGCAATCCCTCCGTTTCTGGACAACCTGGCCAACTGAATATCGATGGTTGTGGTATAGTACTTTAGCACTCTTTTTATGCTCGCTACTATTTATGTGGTACCATTGGTCGCAGGGTGCCGATGGCATTATTGATTGGCAAACACTACAAGAACAAAAAGTAATTGAAAATACCGTTCACAGTTTTAAGCTAGGTCCCTTTCGCTTAACCGTACCCGGTGAAAGTTATGTGATTCTCGAATACTTTAATGGCAGTTACATTACACCCAATACTACTGCTTCGTATTTCTTTTTAAGTATACTGGCCATTAGCGTAACAATACTACTAGCTGTTATAACCACCATCGATAAGTTCTGGTACTTTGTCGCTATGGGCTTATTCATTTTGTTTATTGTAAGTCTGCGATTAGAGGTGCTCGGACTTTTTGGATTTTATTCGCGCATACCGGTTATTGTTGCGCTGGCACTCTACATACTTCCCAGCTTTTACTTTGCCCGGCTTAAACCATCAACACCTTTTGTTCTTCGCTTAACGGTGTTCTTCGCTATTACACTTTTTGTTGCAGGTACTATTGCTTTAGGAGCTCAGGTAGCCTATCCGTTTTATCATTTATCCCTCACTGCATTTACAGCCGGAATGGTACTTAGTGCAGTGTTCATCATACTAATTGCACACGAAATTTTTACTGCCTTTACGTTTGTTATCAGCCAGAGTACATCAAAAAGTCTTCAACATACTATTGTTATCAGTGTAATTTATTTGGCCAACATTTTTATTGCTGTTGCTTATGAACTGCGCCTTATCGATTGGGACTTTGTGTACATCAATGTGTACTTATTACTTACACTATCAGCCGTGTTAGGCGTATGGGGATTTCGGCATCGCGAAATACTGTATGAAAATATTATTGCGTTTTCTCCTTTTGGCGCCTACTTTTTTCTTGCCCTTGGCTCTGTCTGTTTTGCTGCCACCGGGCATTGGTTAGGTAATGCCAATGATCCTGCCTTAAAAATTATTCGCGATGTAATCGTTTTTAGTCATGCTGGTTATGGTATCATTTTCTTTATGTATATCATTTCTAATTTCGGAAGTATGCTTTCGAAAAATATACCCATTTATAAAGTACTGTATAAGCCACTTCGTATGCCGTACTTTACAT
>CAYNKN010000291.1:0-4642 GCA_964397805.1 uncultured Chryseolinea sp.
GACGTTCAGACGACTGTTGTGCAACCAGCGGCTTAAACGTCGTTGTTTACTTTGCGCCTGCACCCCTCGACAGGGGACATAGGGCAGCCACCGTGACAGGCTGACCTCACCACGCTGGATCAAGGCTACGACCATCCAAAGACAGGTCGTCAGATGGCCCCGATGTGCCCAGGGCACCGATTGACCCAGCCAAGCGTTCAAGGCATTGTAGAGGGGGGAGTTTTTTTCATAGCGTTCAAGGTTTTGAGTGGTATCTAAGCTTAGAACGCTGGCTCCCCCCTTGATCTCTTCAATCGCCGAAACCACCGTACAGCAAGGCACTCCGGCTCTCAAAATTAACTTTTGTCAGTCAACCAGAGCTCAAGCACAGAATTGTATCTTTCCTAGTATTATTAACAATATTTTTTATTGCATTAAGCTTTTTAAATCTTTTGCCGACCAATACTTCCAGTCTCGGGAGTAAAGTTTTTTTTATGATAAACAGTAAACCCTATAATTCTGGAGCTGCGGCTGACCTACAAACCAGCTCCTTTCTATTTAATGTCTTTACACGCCAAGTTGAGCCTGAGGCAGGCTTAGTATTTAAACTCAACGGTTTTCAGATCCGTCAGGATTACAAATATTCTGCAACCAATTTTAATAATTTCTTTGATTTTTTCTCATATTACTTTAGAGGGCTAGAGCTTCGAAAGGGGGAAAATTTCATACAAGTTTCTCGTGAATATCCTGATAACAGAACTCCTGAATCACTTGGATGGATGAAGGTATTTTATAACCCAAAAACCAGCGAGGGAGCCAAGTTGACAGGATGGAGCCAAGATCAAATAAGCAAAAATATTTATGTGTATGGTCATACACAACCTGGGATGCGTTTATTAGCTGAATTAGGCGAACTACGCAGTCGTACTAGGGCAAATGATTTAGGCTTGTTCGCTTTAAGATTTGATTCAGAAAATGATGTTGAGCCTTCAATTTTAGATGTTGATGCTGAGTCTTCAATATTAAAGGTAAAACTGTCAGAAACTGATTGGACTCACAGTGAGTATGATGCCTGGAATTTATCTTCTGGGTTAGTAGTACATGAGGGCAGCTATGAAGTCGCACCCTTGGCAGATCCGGCATCATATTCAGGGAATATTGCTATTAATATTCATAACGAAAATAGAAATGCAGATATTTTGTTTTCAGTTAATATACCTCAGAAAAATTTGATAGAAGAAGCCATACAAAAAAATCGGTTTACTTCAAGAGAACTCGCTGGTCTATTCTTTGGCTTTGGAGTCACTCAAAGTATTGAATACTTTGAATTTTATGATGTCAACACCTCAAGGGATGGACCAGGATATAATTCTTCTTTAATAAAGGCAAGTTACGAATCTTCTGTGAGAGACAAAAATAAACCTTTATACGAAAATGGAGTACTAAGGTTTGGTGTTACACTAGAAAATCTTGACAACAGATATTCAAGATCCTTAGGTTTTTATGATAATTTTCTACCGTATGAACAGTCTTTTGTGCGAGTTTCAAATATAACATTAAAGGCTAAGAGTTTAGATACAGTAGAAATTGCACCATATTTTTTGCAATATTCAACATCTACCAATGAAAACGATATCCAAGTTTATACTTTCCAAGATGATCGACAAGACGCGGTAAGATCTCTGAAAGAATTGATTACGTTTGATCCTAATTCTATAAGCCCTCAACAGAACCAGGAATCATCTGGGATCATATCTGCGAGGCCTGAAAGCTTGGTTGATTTTTTGACCCGTCTTCAAAGTTTAATACCAAGATTTTTATCCAATATTTTTCTTGCTGTTTTTAGCTCAGTTCCATTTATTTGCCTTCTATACGTTTTAAATTATGAGGAAAGGCTTATTGAGGAAAGGCAGAATAGTCAATTTTTGATCAACTTGCCAACCAAAATGGAGCCAAATAAACAGCCTAATGCATTTATTGAAAAGTCAACAATTATATATGCGATTACAAATTTGTTTTTGATATTAAACTTGTCTTCCCTGGCAAAAAGTTTTTCCCCAAGCTCTAGATATCTAAATATAGAATATACATTTCTGATTTTTGCCTCTTTACTTGGTTTAAGCATTTTTGAGTCATATAAATCACCCGAAACAAGAATGCTTAAAGCTTCCAGATTCTTTTCAGGGAAGCTGATTTTATTTTCATTCCTAGCTTCAATACTATTGACGTCATTTATTTATGCTTATGCTTGGTGGATGCCTAAAAATTCACTTTTTGTATTTCCTGAAAATATAATACTGCTAATTTTTTCAATGTTGGCAGTAGCCGTTACATTATATATTATATGTATTTTTATTTTTGTGATTACCTCCTTTTCGGTTGGCAGATGGCTTTCTATAAATAAGGTATCTGCTTCGTTCATTTTAACAATATTCTTTGTTTCTCTGCCTAATATTGTTCTTTTGGGTTCCCATTTGATTGTATTGAGCTTGCCTGCAATTCAAAACTTTGGCGCTAATGACTTGTCAGATTTTTCAAATGCCGGTAGCCTTTTTAACCAGTATCAAGATTATCTTTCGATATTGCTGCTATCCCTGAGTACTTTTTTGCCTAGAAAACCCGAAGTATGGATTTTCGTGCTTTTATCTACAACCTTTAGCAGCTATTTAGGGATTACTATTTTATCTGCCATAGCGGAACTTAAAGTTTCACTTAGCAGATTTCTGCGGAATTATTACCGCATAGTAAGGCTAGTTCTTTTTGCGGTTTGCTTTCCCATTGGAGTTTTGCTTTATGAAAGTACTAATAGGCTTTCGGTACGGCAGCTACCCAATGAGTTAGCTTATGATTACTTGATCGCCTTTTTACCATATCTACTTATCCCTGTAATAATTTATCTTCTTTTGGAGAAGAGTAAATCGGAAGGCAATATATTAGATAGTTTTTCCCTTAACTTAGGAGCCTTGCTATTTTCATACTATTTGCTTGCGAAAAACCTGAATCTAATTCTATTTTTGCCTCTATTGGTCTTGGGCTATTTCCTATTTAGGAAGGTGATTATTTCTGATAGATTTGAGTTTTCGGGTCAAACTATGCGAGTATTTATTGCTTGCCGGAATGATCTTTTAAAAGAATTTCTGGCCTACAAAGAGAAGGAATATCTTTTTTCTTCATTCCAAAGAAACTTATTGAAAAGATGGCTCAAAGAGCCAGAAAAAATTGCTGACGAGGAAGTTGAGAGTAAGATTGAAAATGCGAGATCTAAATTGGTCGATTCAGAGCAAAAATTGAACAATTACTTTGCAAAAATCCTTCAGGCTCAGTCTGCTTCTCATGTCAACACTATTGAAAAAGCTATTTTTGGTTTAGGTTTTAGCGATAATCCTATTGTCAACAGTAAAGCTGCAATTCGATATGGCTTACTCTTGTCACTTCCGTTCACTATGCAACCTCTTGTAAAGCTTGTTCGAGAGACCAGCTACTTAGGTTTTTACCCTCCTCTTGCCTTTTTTATGGATATTCTAGGCACAGTAACTCCATGGCTATTGATAGCATTTATATTTGGTTTTTTCTTTCATTTCATAAGGGGTAATAATGGCCTTACAAAAGGATTGATATTTGGTTTTTCCTTGCTTTTCCCTTTAACAATTGCCAGGCTTTTAAGTGAAGCTCCTTTTTTGAATGTGGATCATATAAGCTATATATTTCAAAATTTTACATATATTTTGCTTCTGGGGATTCTTTGTTTTGACTTCCAGGTTATATCCAAAAGCAGATATGGTTGGCGAGATTTGCTTTCAGTCTATGGAATAGTTACAATAGGCTTGTCTTTATTACCTGCATCTATCCCTGTCATAGCCGCTTTATTAGACCAAGAGCCTCTTGATTTAGTGCGGCAAATAGTATCTGTGCTCCTAGGTATTGGCAATTGATTGTTTTTTGCGTCAATGAGGCGATTAAAGAAACACAGAAAGCGTTTAGTCAACATTTCTGATTAAAGGCTATAAGCCTACTCCGCCGTAGACAATTCTGAGAAGCCGTTTCAAAATGAGTGAACCGGGAGTTATCATGCTCTAGAAAGTTTTTCGATAATGTCTCTTCGGGACAAAACCTCGGAGCAATTTTCCCAGCTTGGGCCTTTAGGGTTCACGGAGCTGCTGTAGCGTAGCTCAAAGGCGTTGGCTCGCTTACGGTCTTCGATAAACTCCGCCATTTTGCGATCCATATTTTCAATGTCTTGAATCCAGTCATCTTCGATCACGTCTGGTAGATTGCCAAAGATATCGTAGCGGTTCTTCATACGCTCAGACAGCCGCTGGTAAACTGCTTCATCTCGGGTACCCTGGTATACCAGATTGAGCATGTCCACAGACATACGCCGCTGGCCAAACCGCTTAATTCGCCCAAGCCGCTGCTCTAGGCGAGATGGGTTCCAGGGCAAATCAATGTTGATGAGCGTGCCCAGGGTTTGCAGGTTCAATCCCTCACAGGCCGCGTCTGTGGCCACAACCAGTTTTACCTGCCTTTCTTTCACAGAAGTTTTAATGTCTTCACGCTCTACCCGCGACCAGATTCCATCGCGAAAGAGCTTGCTCTGATCGGCCCCAGCATATAGCGGTTCTCATGCGGACGAGGTACAGGTCAGTTGCCTAAGTTCATAAGC
>CAYNKN010000292.1:0-4634 GCA_964397805.1 uncultured Chryseolinea sp.
GGTACTACTGAAAAATATACCGGAAACGTAAGCCCACATCAAACGTAAGTGGTGTCGCATCAACACCCGAAGCATTTTTATAAATTGAATTCAAGGGATAACGTATTCCCGGATTTAATGCAACCCTGTATTGACTACCAATTTTATACGTTAACTCAGTTCCCATTAAACCACTAAAATTTAATGCGCGGTAAGGCGATTCTCCACCCCGTGATTGATTTATACGATTGTCACTATTACCTTCTTCTGCCAACGTATTTTGAAGAAATAAATCGGTAGATAAACCTGCATTGAGTTGCACGCCCAACTTACTATTGAGTAGTAAGTAACCTGCTTGCACCGGAACACTCATAAAGCGTGCTGCATTATTGACTGATAACGGAGCTGTTACTCCGGCATTATCCCATGCTAAAGTTGCATTACCTCTATTAACACTTTCTTTTGAAGATGTTAGCGCCATGTAGCTTGCATCTGAAACAGTCGTGCTTGCTAATGCGAAATCTGAAAACTGACTAAGGTAATTAACACCACCTTGAATTACCCATCGCTCTGATACATGCGCACCAAGGCTAACACCCATTGAATACGATGATCCCGATGCCTTTGCTTGCTGATCAACCAACCTGGTATTGCCTACCAATATACTGGGCGAGTTAGTCATTGCACTAGTGCTTGAGCCTGAGAACGAACCCGCTGCAAAGCCTACACTTGTCCAAAGTTTTTCATTTTGACGCTTTGTACTTTTCTCATGCTTTGCATACGCTTGCTCTTCGGCTGCCAGCTTGGCTAATAGTAAAGTACCAGGATCGGGAGTATTATCTGGAATGACAAGCTCTGGATTTTTAAGAGTAAAGAATGACGGTAATGATCTGTCTCGTTGCTTAACTAATCTACCGGATTGTAAAGCAACGTTACTGTTATTCTTTTCAAAATAATCAGTAATAACAGAGCCCAATTGGTTACGCTGACCATCTCGGTGATCTGTAGTGCTTAAATTTTTAGCATCCCCTGCTCTAGGATTGGCCTGTTGTTGACTAGCTATCTGATTGCTTAACTGTTGTTCACCTGACTTACGTATTACCTTATTTTGATGTGAAATTGCGTTAGATGTATTACCACTGTTCAGTTTACTATTTCTTTCTTTTGATGGTGAGGCTGAAGTCTTTGAGGAATCTCGTGGTAAGAGATTACTTTCATTAGAAGTACTCCTATTAATAAAGTTGGCTTCCGCAATCTGCTCATTAGAAACATTTTCTTCCTTCTTGAATTGCGTAACAGTGGTCGCATTATCAATTTGATCAATAGCCAGATTGTCTTGAACTGGCGATACATAGGTTGCATAATATCCCACTCCGGCAACACACATGGCAAAAGCTACTGAAGCCGCGGCAACTAGTTTATAAAAGAGTAGCCGTCTGCGAATTGCTCCACCTTCCTCCTTCTCAAGTTCAAGTTCAATATTTGTCCATACATTTTCAGAAGGCTCTTCTTCCGCACTCTGAAAAGCATCCTTAAAGGATTCTTCAAATTTTCGCCTCTCCATATCGTTCGTAATACGTTGATTCTTTTAATAGTTTTGCTTGCAATAAACTTTTAGCTCTTGCGTATTGAGATTTTGATGTTCCCTCTGAAATACCTAAAAGCTCAGCAATTTCTTTATGGCCATACCCTTCAATGGCAAATAGATTAAATACAATTTGACAACCTTGTGGCAATGTTTGAATCATCTCCAACAACTGGTTAACGTGCATACCTGAAATGCTTACCTCATCGTCAGGTAAATCTATTTCTTGTACATCGACCATGGGGTAGAGATATAATTTTTTTCGTTGAGCGTTTAGTGCCGTATTTACCATGATGCGCGTAATCCAGGTTTCTAGTTTAGATTCCTGTCGGAAGGTTTTAATGGCATTAAAAACTTTAACAAATCCGTCTTGAAGAATTTCTTCTGCTTCAGCGGTGGTTTTCGCATAACGGAGACAAACCACCAGCATTTTTCGGCAATAGCGTTCATAGAGAGCTTTTTGAGAAACCCTCTTACCTTTGCAGCATCCTTCAATTAGCTCTGTTTCGTTGAGCATGTACGCGTTTATACGGCCGTTTTGCATCTTAGACTCCGATCTTTGCCAAAAAGTTGGAAATCGTTATTACTTTAGCTCGCTATGAGAATAACCTCCGGACTAATCATCATCATCTGCTATTGGTGCATTTCCTGCACACCTGTTTCGCAAAGCTCTGTTAATTCTGAAAGCAATCCTAAAGTACTTCGACTAACTGACTGGAGTTATGAATGGGCAATTAAAACTGTTAGACTCTATCCACAAGGCAATCCACTAGCTCCAGCTGTTACTCCTTTTGGTCAATGGAATTTAATGCTTGATTTCGATGACTTACGAAGCGATCGCGATACCTATCATGCTAAAATAATTCATTGCAATTATGATTGGAGTAAATCTGATCTTCAGGATCTGGATTTTATGACAACTTATAATGAGTTCCCCATTAACAATAGCGAATTTTCAGTCGATACACATTTACCCTATGTGCACTATTGGCTGGAAGTGCCAGAAGTAAAATTGCCTGGAAATTATGTTTTGGCAGTTTACCGTGGTAGCAACCAAAATGATATTGTTCTTACCAAGCGATTTATGGTCTATGCCTCACAAATAACATTTACCAGTAATGATAATTTGGTTGGAGCCGGAAGCGTGGCCAATCTTAGTCAACAACTTAATTTTACCATCAACTATAAAAATGTTAACATCCTCAATCCATTATTGGATGTTAAAGTGAACATACGGCAAAATCAACGTTGGGACAACCTGGCTTCATCTGTTAACCCCAGCTTTGTTCGCGAAATAGAAAAGGAATTGGAGTACCGATTTTTCGATGCCGAAAATATGTTTAAAGGTGGAAATGAATTTCGGTTTTTTGATTTACGATCACTTAATAATCCAGGAATAAATGTGGGGCACGTAAACAGAACTATCAAACCGTTTGATGCATACATTGCCCGTGACAAATCGCGGGGCGATGAGGTCTATTCACAGTATAACGATCTTAATGGTGGTTACATCATCGAGAATTTTGACTATCGCGATCTTGCCTTTACCAATTACGCTAATGTTGTTTTCTCACTTAGCTCACCGCCATTAGCTGGAAATGTATATGTTATCGGTGGCTTTAATCAATGGAATATTGGCCCTGATAACTTGCTAAAATACGATTCAGCAGCAGGTGTTTATTCTGGGTATTTTCTGCTTAAACAAGGTTGGTACAACTATCAATATCTGGTAAAGTCGCCATCGTTGCCCGATTATCATTTAGAAGGAAGTTATTTTCAGACTGAAAACATGTACGAAGTGTTTGTTTATCACAGACCTTTTCAACCCCGAGCCGACTTACTTATTGGCTATATTAAGATAGATCGCAATGCTCGTTAAGCATACACCATGTCGTGTTGTGTTGGTCGTTGAATAGAGTCGTTATTGGCAATATCGAGCATACCAAAACCTTTATAGGTAAAATACCCTAATCCGTTTTCGTAAATAAATTGCTGTACTTCTTTTGCCGCATATAAAATAAACGGGAAGGTATACCCTCTCACTTCAAACTTTACATCGTTATCATACAACGGATAAATACGAGCAAACTTTTTATGTGATGCCTGAATGCGCTGAATGTAATCGCGGTCGGCAACAATTTGAAATTTATAAAAAGAAGTAATTTGTTCGGCTGTGTAATTTCCGGTGGCTTCCATTCTTGCTAAAGTGGAGTCATATAGCAAATCAGAAAATTCATCGGTATCCGGAGATACAAATTTTTTACTGGTATCATCATTAAACGATGCTGGAATAACAACGATAGGCGAAATACATAAAAAGCGTGCTTCATCATTAATAGTTACCAACTCCTCTTGTTCAATGGCTTCAGGTACTAAGTGAAGATTTCCGACCACTAACTCTTTTTGCTCAAACAGGCGAGCCAGGAAGTATTCTAAAAAAATCTTATCCGAGCATGCAAACACCAGCGTTACTTTAGCCGAAAAGTAATGAAGACCTTTTCTGCTTACTTTCGTCTGCCCCTTTAATCCTGAAAAATTATATTGGTTGAATGCTGCAAAGGAAGTATCAGACCCAGAAATCAATAGGCCTTTAATAACCTGCGCGAGCAAGTATTGGTGATGAAAGGGAACATAAGCCCCCCTGTTTTTAAGTGAAAAAATAATCCTGGTCCTCAAACCCAAAAAAATTTAGTGAGGTTAAAAAATCACCAAAGCAAAAAGCCCGCTGCATACTGATGATCAGCAGTTTATAAAACTAAGAAAAAATACAGAAAGGTTTAACAGGATTACAAGGAAACTTTACACATTGAATCGAAAATGCATGATATCGCCATCTTCAACCACATATTCCTTTCCCTCAACCGCCATCTTTCCTACTTCTTTACAACCCTGTTCTGTTTTATATTGCTGATAATCAGCTAACTTAATTACCTCGGCACGGATAAAGCCCTTTTCAAAATCGGTATGAATTACTCCGGCAGCCTGTGGCGCCTTCCAGCCACGCTTGATCGTCCATGCCCGAACTTCTTTTTGACCAGCGGTGAAGTAGGTAATTAGATCCAGTAAACTA
>CAYNKN010000293.1:0-4634 GCA_964397805.1 uncultured Chryseolinea sp.
TTAGTAGACTGGATGTAGTTATCTTCATAGTCATGAAGATAATAAAAACTCTGGTTGCTTTGTGCAGCCGCTAATTAATGGCTTCAATAAAAATTCAATACACTCATCCGATGGTTTAGTGCGACTCTTGCAAGAGGTTGATGTAACGACTAATGTATTCGCCTACATGTTTTCGTTTGTACTGCATAATAAATCGGGGGTGTGCCAACGGAATTATTTTTTTGAACCACTGATGTTCCGTGTTGAGGGCAGTTAAAAAGGTAAGGTTCTTTCCTTCGCCAATGCAGTAGCAATGTGTACGGTTAATATTACCTTTTAGTAGTTGAGTAATGGAGTTTATGATGAAGGGAGTTACAGCCTCGGTTAATTTCTTGTCGTCATAGTAATTCATGTTCTTTCCATCTTTTGTGAAACCTAACGGACTAATGGCTGAAATGAAAAACGCGTCATAAAATTTGTGAACACCACCAAACGCTTCAATTACCCGGTAGATAAAAGTGGCCGATAGTTCAGCCTTCTTTTGTAAGGTATTTGTAATACCACATACCTGTTCTAACAATATAGGATCGGTAAACGAAATACCCGTTGTTCCGGATCCTAACCTTCCGGGATTGATACCCAATAAAAGTGTTCGCGGTTTATCATCGTTATAATACTTGGTATAGAATTGCTCACATAAACTAAATGTATAGGCATTGGTATAGGGATTGAGTAGGCTGATCCCATCGGGCAGTGAAGTGTCTAGTTGCAGTTGTTTGTAAAATGCTAAGATGTGTGATGAGAACAACATGGGGTAAGTAAGGTCTGGGAAATAGGGTCTGATAAAAAGTTAGACCTTGTTTAAATGTCTTGAATGTTTTTTAAGGGTGAGTAAAAAATTTTATCCAAATTTTTTCTTTGGGTCTTGTCTAACGTCAAAAAATGAGAGTATAATAATTTTGTTGTCCCTTATTCTATACAGTATTCTCGTATGTCGAGTTAATTGAAATCCTCTTATGTAATTATTTTCGACCTGTCCCATTAATGGATAATCCTTAAGTAGTTTGAAAATTTCATCAACTTTCTGAATAAACTCTTTAGCTGTCTTTTCTCCCCATTTTTGTTTTGTGTAATCTACAATGGAATCAAAGTTTTTCTCTGCCCGTGGAGTAAGAAAAACTTGCATTAATGTTTTCTCTTAACAGTTCCCCAGTCGATTAAACTTTTGTCGTCTTGCGATTCTTCGAATGATAAATAAATTTCATTCTTTTGTTCTTCTGTTAGTGTCTTCCAAATCTGTCCTTCGTGTGCATTCTCTCTTTGTTTCAGGAAGTCATAAATTGTTCTAAGAAGTTGCTCGTTTTCAATCCTGTCCAGGATTTTATGTAAGTCTGTTTTTAGATCAATTGTTCTCATAGTATGCTGTATTCTGATTGTTGAATTTACTATTTTTTTTCATTTAATTTTCGGCCGACTTATACTCCAGAATGTATATCTATAATTTCGTTTTTCTTTTTGCATGCTCAGAATGAAAGCAGCATGGTTTTGCTTCCTGCTACACCATGCCACGTTACTTATTTTCTTTTGATGCTTTTAAATTCAGAGCCATCTTTCCATTGAGGCCACGCTGTTGTATCAAAAGCTAAACGTTTACCCAATTGAAATAATAATTGTGCATCTTCAACCGCACCTTCTAAATTCCAGGTTTCATCAAACTCATCACTGGGTTGGTGATAACGGTTTCGGGTGTAGGCTTCACTTTGTTCGGTTCCATACTCCTTACCTTTTTCTACATGGTCGATACCACTTCCAATAAATAATGCAGGCACACCTACTTTGGCAAAATTGAAATGATCGGAGCGGAAGTATAATCCAACAACTGGGTTTTGATCAGGAACTAAATAGCGTCCTTGTTGGTCGGCTTCTTCACGCAAGAAATCTTCTAATTCTGATTGCCCAATACCGATAACGGTAATGTCTTTCATCTTTCCATGCGCGTTTGTAAAATCCATATTGATGTTGGCGACTGTTTTATTTAACGGATAGATTGGATTTTGTGCATAGTAAGCAGAGCCCCATAGCCCTTGTTCTTCGGCTGTTACCGAAAGAAAGATTATTGTTCGTTTAGGTTTTCCTTTCATCTGATTAAAGGCTTTCGCAATTTCTAATAAGGTAGCTACACCACCGGCATTATCGAGTGCACCATTATAGATGGTATCTCCAGCTGCATTGGGTTTGCCAATACCTAAATGATCCCAGTGTGCTGTATAGATAATGTGTTCTTCAGGTTGTTCGCTTCCGGTAATTTTAGCAATGGCATTATAGGTAGTATTAAAGGTTGCCTTTACCTTCATGCTCGTGGTGAGTTTCAGGTTAAGGTTAATGCCTTTAAATCCTGGTTGCCGAGCTTCCGATTGTAGAGTATTAAAATTTAATCCGGCCTCGTTAAACAATTTTTCGGTTGCGGGTTGCGAAGTCCATCCAATGCCTTCGCAGAAGTATTTGTTTTTTCCGCGCTGGTCGAGATACAAATGAGGTGCGTTCCAATTATTTTGTACTACCCAATATCCATAACCTGCTGGTACGGTGTTGTGAATTACTAAGCAACCCTTAGCACCTTGTCGTGCAGCCTCTTCAAATTTATACGTCCACCTACCATAGTAGGTCATGGTATTACCTTTAAAGAATGTTGAGTCTGATCCGCCAAATCCCGGGTCGTTTACAAGTACTAAAACAACTTTACCTTTTACATCCAACTCGGCATAATCATTCCAATTGTATTCGGGTGCAACAATACCAAAACCAGCAAACACCAGTTCTTCATCTTTCCATTCAATGGCTTCATCAGTGCGTTCAGTCCAAAGTACATAATCGGTAAAACCAGTAAGCTTAAATTCTTTCTGGCTACCGGTTACAGTAAGTAAACTATCGGCAGTAGCATTAATTTCTACCATGGGTACTTCTTGCCGATATGATGTTCCATTACCCGGTTCGAGTCCAATAGCTTTAAATTGTTCTTCTATATAGTCGAGTGTTTTCTTTTCACCTACTGTAAAAGGTCTGCGTCCTTCAAACTCATCGGAGGCTAACGTTTTAATATGCTGCGCTATTCCATCTGTAGAAAAAAATGTTAAACCATCTTCGCGATTAAAACCTTCGTCTTTTGGGGTGCAAGCAAATACAAGAACAAATAGACTACATATCGTTGGGAAATTTTTCATACGTACTAATTTATAACTGAGGTTTTTTACCCAACACGTCTTCAATGGAAAGTATAGTTGTTTTACCTAATTTGTTTTTAGCTATTCCAGCTTCAATTTTTTCACGATCGCCTACTATAATGATTAGCATATTTTCTGGAGCAACATATTTCTTGGCAACACCTTCTACATTTTTCTTGTTGACCTTAAGCGTTTTTTCAACATATGTGTTAAAGTAATTGTCAGGTAGTTGGTAAAGTACCATGTCTGCAAGTTGGCTCGCAATATCACTGCTAGTTTCAAAGTCTGCGGCATATCCCAACGCAACATAATTTTTGCCACGTATAAAATCTTCTTCTGGCAATGTTTTACGCATGCCATTAAACTCATTAAAAAATTCTTTTAGTGCTGGGCCTGTAACATCAGTTTGTACAGATGAACTTGCCGTAAATGCTCCGGGTATTGGCCAAAATGAAAATCCAGATCCGGCACCGTAGGAGTAACCATGCTGCTCACGAAGATTATTATTAAGTCGTGATGTAAACGAGCCACCCAAAATTGTATTCATTACCACAATGGAGTGATAGTCTGCATCAGCGCGTGACGTACCAATACGACCGATACGAATTACAGATTGTGCAGCGCCTGGTTTGTCTACAATAAAAATTTGTCTGCCTTTAATCTGTTGAGGTACAGGTCTTGTTTTACTGGGTGCAGTACCTGTGGGATAACTGCCAAAGTATTTTTCGAGTATTGGAGTTAAGGTGGCTTTATTAATATTGCCCACAACGATGAGGGTACTGTTACCTACTACGAAATTCTTTTTATGGAAATCAGTCACATCACTTTTGCTGTACGAAGATATGGCTTGTTCTGTTGGGAATTTACCGTACGGAGTAGCCGGATCGAATAGTAATTTATTGAATGCACGAACAGCAATGGTATTGGGATCGTCATAACTTTGGAGCAGTGCATTAATTCTTAGTTTTTGGATTCGCTCAATTTCACTTTCCGCAAAAGTTGGTTTCAGTACGATATCGCTCATCAATTTTAATACGTCAGTAAGTTTGGAAACCGGTGCAGTACAATTTACACCACTTGAAAAGGTTCCACCATACGTGTTGATATTAGCACCTAAAAATTCAATTTCATCGGCTAGTTGAAGCGATGTTAAGGTTCCGGCTCCTTCGTCTAATAGATCCATCGCGAAGTTGCTTAATCCTTCTTTGCCTGTTGGATCATCTACAGAACCAGTTTGAAGGAGTAAGTTTAGTTGAACTAATGGAACGGTGTTTTTTTCCATGAGTATTACAGGTAGTCCATTCGATAGTGTAAATTTTTGAATGGCTGGTAGCTGTAAATTTTTTGCTGGTTCTAGTTTGGGAGGTGTAGCCCGATTGGGTGCTTGTGCAAAAGCAATCGCGCTAATAAAAAATATATAGAAAAGAATACACG
>CAYNKN010000294.1:0-2172 GCA_964397805.1 uncultured Chryseolinea sp.
GTTGTATTGCGTATAGTATCTATCATATTACCTTCAGTATTCGGAATTTCATTACGCCCATAAACAGCAGCTTTGATATTTGTCCCTTTTCGAATAACCTTAAATGTACTGGTAGCTCTATCGTTGAAAAAATGAGCTGTTCCTGCTGCTGGATCACTTGGATTTTCTACTGGTCTCACCCGCATCATTGCACTTTCGCGCGAAGATTCGGGATTACTTTTATGCTTAATCAATTCTACTTGAACCCAATCATACCCATCACCTGCTTGTGTACCGGGTCCAGGAATATTGATTCTAAAATAATCGTTTATGCGCGTCTGCTTTCTGTTTATTACATTGCCTTGATCGTCAGTAAGCTTAAAGACAGAAAACAACGTACCGGTAAGCGACTGCCATTCGTTCACATTGAATAGACGCTCGACAGCATTAGAAAAAGTTACCTTTGCATCCTCCAGCGATGCGGCTGTTACGGTATGTTCAACCGATAGTTCATTTCCTGTCTGCTGAGTAGGAATAGGATCACTTGGCATATCTTTTTTAGTCATCATAGGAAGGTAGGTTTATAATTCATGGAGATTACCTCAACACCGCTACTCCTTATCATCCTTCTGCTTATCATCCTCTTTTTTATATCCGGCATTTTTTCCTTTGCCGGGAGGTGAAGAAGGATCGATAGTTTGTGGAGGTGTTGGCGTCTCGACTGCTTCGTCTGATTTTTTAGACACTTTCTTTTTTTTACTCATGCAGCAGTGGCGACAACAATCATGCAATTCCAGAATTCTTAACAAATGGATAAGTTTTTTTTATTTCAGTGTAAAATCTTGGAATAGAAGTCTACACTTCGGGGTGCGATGTGCACACTGTAAGCTTGGCTTTACATAGTTTAAATGGATTCAGTACAACTGAAAAACCTAGCGCATTTGGCGGTGGTTATGTCATTAAGGCTATGACGTTAATTTTTTAACCACAAAGAAATCTCAAAGGATGCACAAATAGAGAAACAATTTTTACTATGTGTTCTTTGAGAAAAATAGTTGTGCCATTTGTGGTTTATATAACTTTTGAATGCTTTGCATTCAATTAAAAGCCACCTCTTTTGGGGATGGTAGTTTACTGTGTATTTATTAACTATGAAAAAATAGGAGTGGCAACATAGTTTTTCAATGATCAAAAAGGGTACGCGAGAAAAGAACGAGCTAACATCTATTCACAATTTAATTCATTAAAATTGGGAGATGTGTTTAATGGAAGTTGTAAAGCGCATTCAGTAACAAAAGAAAGTAGATAACGTACACAGTCTAATTCAGCTTTACTAGCTCAACCAAAGAAACTAACATTTTAAATGGTCTATCGGGAATAACATAAGCCAATGACGTACTGATGTAAAGTACTTCAGCATTAGTAGCTTCGAGCTGCCACTAACTCGCCCGGGTAGACACCACAAGAAAAATATGCAACAACCTAGTTTTACAAAGACAAGAGTTCTGATTACAGGCATTAGTACTTTTTTTATTTTTAGCATGCTCTTGTGGGAACATCTTCATGGTGGAGTTCCGAGTCATCATATTCTTCACCAAAAAGAATTACCTGCCATTTCGAATTGGTGGGGAGGATTATTACTTCCGTTTCTAACTTGGATTTTAGTGGGGCGAGTAGATAAACGAATCAATAAGGAAAATATACCAGTTCAACAGAAGGAAGGTCAGAATATCAAAATTTTCGGTCTGTTTCTATTAGGGCTGCTTCTTGGCACTTTGCTGGCCATATCGTTTATCCACGAATACAGACCTTTTTTAGACAACGTTCTTTATATTTTATTACTGCTTAGTTTGTTGGTGCCTATTTTTTATGCTGAATTCATCTTAGGCTTTGTGATCGGCATGACCTATACCTTTGGCGTAATTTTGCCCACTGTATTTATATTGATAGTTGCCGCAGTAGGATTTTTAGCATTTAAGTTTGTTAGACTGGTTGTTTTTAAAGTAGCAAAAGTTTTTGGTAAATAGTTTTTATGTTACTGGTAAATACTTATTCTTTGTTAGCTAAATTGATGCAAGTTTAACTATGGCTAGTTTATTAAAGGATATCTACTCCAGCGATTTTTATGAAAGTTTTTCAGAAACCCTTAAGACGGTAGTACCTGGTTTCGATAAGCGAAAATTTATTCAGCAA
>CAYNKN010000294.1:2182-4614 GCA_964397805.1 uncultured Chryseolinea sp.
CGAGAATTAAAAGAACGGATGAAGCATACCTCTCTAGTCCTTCGATCATTTTTTCCGGATGATTTTGTTAAGACTGCAAAACTTATTGAAAAGATTGTTAAACATCTTAAACAGCGAAACATTAAAGAAGGGAGTTTGGAGTTTATGTTTTTGCCTGATTACATAGAGACCTATGGCATTAACCACTATAAGGCTTCTATTAATTTAATGGAGATTGTTACCCAGTTTACAAGTTGTGAGTTTGCTGTTCGACCTTTTATTATTAAGTATGGCGACACGATGTTACAGCAAATGCATCAGTGGAGTTTGCATAGTAGCCATCATGTAAGACGACTGGCAAGCGAAGGTTCAAGACCACGGCTACCTTGGGCGATTGCCTTGCCTGAATTAAAAAAAGATCCGATTCCCATTTTACCTATCCTTGAGAACTTAAAAAATGATCCATCCGAATATGTAAGACGCAGTGTGGCTAATAGTCTAAACGATATTTCAAAAGACAATCCGGCAATCGTTATAGCCACAGCTAAAAAATGGCGAGGAAAAAGTAAAGAAACCGATGCGCTCCTTAAACATGGATCACGAACCTTGCTCAAACAAGGAAATGCTGAGATTTTAAAATCTTTTGGACTTACTTTTAATGAAAAAATTTTAACGAGGCAGTTTAAAATTTTGACACTACAAGTTAAGGTGGGCAGTAGTTTGGTGTTTTGTTTTTCCATACAAAATTCAGATAAGAAATCTTTTAACGTACGAATTGAATATGCCATTTATTATCTACAAAATAATGGACAGTATGCCAAAAAGGTTTTTAAAATTAGTGAGCGGCAACTACAGCCATTAGAAAAAATTGATATCGCGCGCAAACAGAGCTTCAGGATTATTACAACCAGAAAATTTTATCCAGGGCAACAAAAGCTTTCGCTTATTATAAACGGACAAGAAAGTAAGCCGAGGATGTTTGAACTTCTGGGTTGATAACCAAAGGAAAATACTAAGTACACTTACAGAAACTATGCACCTTCATTAAATCTGAAATAGGCTTTCTCTTCTATAGAAATTATAGCAATTTGTCGCCACGGGTATAACTATATCTGAGCAGAAAAATAAAACTGTTTGCTTGGT
The DNA here is from genome assembly GCA_964397805.1 of uncultured Chryseolinea sp. Taxonomy (GTDB): domain Bacteria; phylum Bacteroidota; class Bacteroidia; order Cytophagales; family Cyclobacteriaceae; genus Chryseolinea. The sequence goes on from CAYNKN010000294.1 coordinate 3,305, forward strand.
AAATTTTAATAATTGGAAGACATTACCATAGTATAACTAAAAGATGTTCGGAGTTAAGGTGCCTTCAAACACGTTTTAGGTAAATACTTACGTTAAAGGTCGCCAACATGAAGTTAGAAAAATTTTTAGTTGCATTCATTTTAGTACTTGTTCCGTTTTTACTCCCTGCACAAGGGGGTAATCAACCAACTAAATTACTAATCACCGATGTGGGTATTTTTAATGGTAGGGATAATAAAATTCAAAAGGCCAATGTCTTAATAGAAGGAAATTTAATTAAAACAATTTCAACTTCCCCGATACCCGTTGATGGAAGTGGCTCTACACAAATCATTTCTGGCGAAGGTAAGTATCTGATTCCGGGTTTGATTGATGTTCATGTGCATTTGATTTTTGGTTCGCTCACTATGCAAGAAATGATGCAGCCGGGGCTTAATGAGGAAATGGTTTTGGAAAAAGTAGCAAATCAAACGGAGCGAATGTTAATGCGCGGCTTTACATCGGTTAGAGATGTAGGTGGGCCAGTATTTCAACTCAAGTTAGCAATTGATCAAGATAAAATTCTCGGACCACGAATATGGCCATCGGGCGCTACTATTAGTCAGACTTCTGGTCATGGTGATTTACGAACACCTACAGAAAAATCCAGACGATTTTTCGGACCAGTATCACGTGCTGAGTTATATGGAGCTACACTTATTGCCGATGGACGCGATGAAGTACTCACCGCAGTTCGTGAGAATTTAAGGTATGGAGCAAGTCAAATTAAGTTAATGGCAGGTGGTGGCACATCGTCAGCCTATGATCCGGTAGATGTTACCCAATATACATCCGATGAAATGAAGGCGGCTGTAGAAGCAGCAGAGGATTGGGGGACTTATGTAACTGTACATGCTTATACGCCTAGAGCCATTAAGCGCGCGGTTGAAGCGGGTGTGAAGTGTGTTGAGCATGGTCAACTATTAGATGAGTCTACTTTGCGGTTGATGAAGAAAATGGGAGTCTGGCTGAGTTGTCAGAATTTAATTGAGGGCACACCCGACATGGATCCGCTACGCGTAGAAAAGCGCAGACCTGTTATTGAAGGGCAAGCAAAAGTTTGGGCTATGGCCAAAAAGTTAAAAGTGAAGCTAGCGTGGGGAACAGATTTTCTTTTTGAACCCGAACTAAACGAAGTACAAAATGAGTATATTTTAAAACTGAATACGTGGTTTACACCGTATGAAATTCTTAAAATGGTAACGTATGACAATGCGCAGCTTTTGGCGCTTTCGGGTTTACGAAGTCCCTATACTGGTAAGCTTGGTGTT
>CAYNKN010000295.1:0-2325 GCA_964397805.1 uncultured Chryseolinea sp.
CAACACATTGACGGGAGCGGTTAACTTCTTTAATGAAAAAACAGACAATGTAAAGAACCAGCTTACAGGTGAGTACGGCCCTGTACCGGCAACACAGCGAGCTTATAAAGCAGCGAGCATTCCAACCATAGTAGTAGGCGATCATAATTATGGTGAAGGTTCTTCTCGCGAGCACGCTGCCATGCAACCTCGCCATTTAGGTATACGCGTTATTTTGGTTAAGTCGTTTGCACGAATCCACGAAACCAACCTAAAGAAGCAAGGTATGTTGGCCATTACCTTTTCGGATGAGGCTGACTATGATAAGTTCCAGGAAGATGATGTAATCGATATTGTTGACCTAACCAGCTTTACACCTGATAAACAACTCACGTTAGTACTCAATCATAGCGATGGTAGTAAGGATACCATTCGGGTAAATCATACTTACAATGCCGGACAAATTGAATGGTTTAAAGCAGGTTCTGCATTAAATATGATGGCGAAAGCAACCGTAGTAAAAGCGAAACCTAAAAAGAAAGCTGCTAAAAAAATTACTCAGAAAGTTGTTGTTGCTCCACTACCTGTTGCAAAGAAAAAAGTTACGAAGAAAGCACCATCGAAAAGTGTAGCGAAGAAAGCAATGACCAAAGCCGGAGCGAAGAAGGAAACAAAGAAGACAGCACCTAAAAAGATTGTCAAGAAGGTAGCCTCTAAAAAAGCTGCAGGCAAAAAAGTAACAACGAAAAAAGCAGTAGCTAAAAAACCTGTTAAGAAGATTGTTAAGAAAGCTGCTAAAAAACCAATTACTAAAAAGGTAGTTAAGAAGACAGCTAAAAAGGTAGTTAAGAAAGTTCCAGCTAAAAAAGCAGTAAAAAAGGCAACGAAAAAGCCAGTCAAAAAAATCGTTAAAAAAAGCGCTGGTAAAAAGAAAAAGTAGAACAAAGGCCCTGACTAACCTCAGGGCCTTTTTTAATCCAGCGGTTTGTATGAATTACTCATGATCACAACTGAGTACTTCATGAGTATGGTTATAAAGTAGTGCGATAATTGGAGTACCTTCTACCCGACTTACAATAATCGAATAGGTATTGAAGCGTGTCACTATAGATTGGGAGTTTTTTCCGTGCTTTTTTCTGTGCTCTTTCTGCGCGTTAAGAAACGAGCAATTTTAAGTTTATACAAGTCGTATGAAAGAACTACCACAAGCGTGAAACAAACAATATAAAAAAGTTTAAATTGAATGTATTGATAAATATATCCGGCCACTATAGCGCCAACTAAATAAGACACTACAATAGACGATATCAACTTAGCTTTTTCCATCAATTTTTTATTTTGACGAAATTCTTTTTTGGTAAACATGGAAAGCAAAATTCCTAAATCTGTAGTGGCGCCAGTTAAGTGTGTCGTCTTTACAGTAAAATTACTAATGCTGGCTGTTAAACCATTTTGCAAACCCATGGCAAACAACATGAGCGATAGTAAGTATTCGGTTTCAGACAACGTTTCTTGATAAAAATAATTACCATAAACACCTACCGTCATTAAGCAAGCTATTTCTAACAGAATAGGAATGGAATGTGCAACATAAGTGTTTCCTCCGTTAGAATTGATTACAACGAGGTTGGCAAAAAAACTTCCTGAAAAAAACAGGAATATCCAGCCGAGTACGACTACTACCTGATAAAAATTACCCTTTACAACTTCAGCCGCAAAAATGGCAAAGTACCCCGTTACATTAGAGGTAAAAGCCAGAAAAATAAGCAATGAAGCCACGTTAACCATACCGGCTGTAAAGGCAGTTAAAATGCCCAGGCGAATATTATCTCCTAATGTTCTAAAACTACTGTATTTCCTTAGCACGTTTACCTCTATCAAAAATTAATTTCGCTATTCCTCTTACTTGAATTTCTGAATCGAAGTTAAGCACCATTTCATCTTCTGAAAGTTCGGTGAGGTTATAATGCTCTATCATTTTATCGTCATATTCTAATTCTAGAATATGTCCTCTTCCTTTAAGTTTCCATTTAACTTGTTTTGATGTATCGGTTCCGAGCAACAATAATGTACCATCATCCTTAAACTGCCATGTTTCTGCTACATGAATCACCAGATGTTTGCCCAAATGATCTTTAACAGATTGTGCCATCGTATCCATGCTCTTTACTCTCCACAGATCCTCTTGCGTGTAAACTTTCTCGTATTGCCAATCGCGTTCATTCCAGGCACCTAGAATGAGTTTCTCTGGACTTTGCAGGTTTTCCACCAAGGAAACAAAAATGGCAACCAAAAGCAGTAAAACTATACTATATATAAGGACTGATCTCATTATTAATTCATTCT
>CAYNKN010000295.1:2335-4590 GCA_964397805.1 uncultured Chryseolinea sp.
CTTATGTTTATTTCTTGTTAAAAACAGTTATCAAGTTTCCGTAGCAAAGCCAATACATTAGGATTTAAGACTTGAGGTTAAATTTTCGACAAGTTAACTCAAAGAATTACTTTTTCGGAAGATTACGTTCAATAATACGCCTACATGCTAAAAAAATACACAAAATCAGCGAATATGTATCTTTTTCCGTACCACGAACAGCTTCTTCTAACTGACTATTTTCTGGATTCTTTTTCGGCCTATTATGAATACTTTACTGCCGATATCGTTTGCAGAAATCGAACCCATGGCACGACACACGTTTAGTTAATCAAAGCATGCTCTGTTTAACGCTTAAACCTTTTACACTCATACAAGCATTAAAAAAATGAACTAACCCTACTGGTTTTCTGCCGAAGATTCTTTTTGACGAAGGTATTTATCCAGCACAAATGCTCCGAACGGAATAATAGATGCTATAAAAGCACCAAGTGAAAATAAAATTGACCAGCGCTGTGTAAAATGTATAAAGGCTAATGCTACTACATAGAGTATAAACAATACACCATGTAACATACCGACTATCTTCACCGCTAAGGGCATTTGCAGAAAGTACTTCATGGGCATGGCTACAAAAAGCAGTGTTATAAGTGATATACCTTCTGCCAAACTTATTTTACGAAAAACACGTATTTGATTCATACCTAAATTTAGCATCCAACTACAAAAATATAAATTACCTGTTACGATAAAGGAATCGCCAGTAAAGAATATAACCTACGATGTATTTTTTGAAGTGTTGATCAAAGCTATTCAGCAAACATACGCATGCTTCTTCAATCATTTGGATAACACTAATTTCTGCGCTTCCAGCATTAACTAAATTCCATATACGAAAACTTCATTCAGTAGTAACATTCGTATGGAAGGCATGCTCCTACTGAATGAAAAATTATCCTCTCTATGAAGAAGTTGATGTAGCGCTATATTTAATTGGTAGTCTTTAAATTAGTAGTACCATCAGCCTGATAGATATAGCGAAAAGTATAGAAACGAGACGCAGGTCGCGTTGTCACATCTGCAAATCCAGCAGTTGTTGTATTGGGATTACCCTGATAGTAGCTTATCATTTCAACTTTCACATACTTGCCATCAGCTGTTTTCAATACAAGTATTCTTCCAGCATTTGGAAGAACAGCATGCTTAGGGCCTGCTGGTGCTTCACCCGTGTAGGTATACCACCCACCCGCTGCACTTCCAACAATTGCCTTTGATGTTTCTGAATCTTGGTTGTAACCAGTCGATGGTGCTTCTGCCAACTCATCAAAAATTCCAGTTATAATTTGGCCAGCTGCAAGACCCGGGCCGCTCACACCGCCATTCAAAATAATAGTTGTTCCACGGAAACCAATATCCCATTTAGAAGTAGCACTATCAGCATTTAACACGATAGCATTATCTGAAAAACTAAAAAGTGTATAATTTTTGGTACTTACTGAATTTAAATCGGAAACTGTTGTCGCCTCAAGTTGTACGACAGGCTCATTGTCATTGTCATCGCAGGCTGAGAATAGTACAGCTGAAAAAATAAGGAAGGCTACAGATAGTTTAGCTACGTATTTCATCTTTGTTATTTGTTTATGGTTAATGATTATTAATTCGATGTTACTTTTTTCTTTGACAGTGTCAGTGAAACACTTGTCCATATTAGTCTGCCGGGCAAAGAAGGTATATACTCCACATCGGTATAGTTAAAGAGATTGTCGCAACCAGCTTGTACGCTTAGCCATTTTTGAAATGATTTCCCGACAGATAGATTACAGGTTACATACCCATTAACATATTCATTATCATCATCGAGAATGCTATTATTATTCATATCAGCAAATCCATAGCGCCCCCGATAAATTGCTCGGATACTTCCACTCCACCCATTTTTATTTTCATAAAATAATTTGGCGTTTGCCATATGCCGCGAGCGATTGAATAACCCTCCATAATCACTTGACTTAACACGTTTCGTTGTATTGGTTTCCGCATCGCGCGCAAAGACATTACCAGCTTTTAACTCGTTTATCACGTTCTTGTCTTTGGCCGCTAACAATTGATATCCAACTGAAAAATTAATTCCATCGCTCACATTGTAAGTAGCATCAAACTCTGCTCCTTGCGTGTAAACCGATGCTACATTGTAGTAGCTAAAAACTTGTTGTCCATTTGTTTTACGTGCTACTGCTCTTGTTTCAATAAGGTCGTTGATGTTGTTATGAAATAAA
>CAYNKN010000296.1:0-4570 GCA_964397805.1 uncultured Chryseolinea sp.
ACCTTGCGTGATACCCGTTTGGCACATTACACCACTATGCTCGATGGCTACCCATCGGGCTTTTTCTTTTTAACAGTTTTCTAAACCCACATAGGGTTATTCTACTATCATGACAAACATTAGAGCAGCAATTACCGGAGTTGGCGGATATGTTCCAGACTATATTCTTACTAACAAAGAGTTAGAAACCATGGTAGAAACCACCGATGAGTGGATTACCAGCCGTACCGGTATTAAAGAGCGCAGAATACTTAAAGGCGAAAATAAAGGCGTTTCGGTGATGGGCATCGCTGCCGTAAACGATATGTTGGCAAAGTCTAAAATCGACCCAAAGGAAATAGACTTATTGATTTTTGCTACCGTTACTGCTGATATGACTTTTCCGGCTACAGCCAATATAGTAGCCACTGCGGTAGGTGCGGTTAACGCTTTTAGTTTCGACATGGGAGCAGCTTGCTCTGGATTTATTTATGCTCTCACTACCGGTGCTAGTTTTATCCAATCGGGTATGTATAAAAAAGTAGTGGTTGTGGGTGGCGATAAAATGTCGGCCATTATGGATTACAGCGACCGCTCAACTTGTATAATATTTGGCGATGGTGCCGGTTGTGTGTTGTTAGAACCCACTACTGAGGATGTAGGTGTTATTGACTCTATTCATAAAAGTGATGGCCTGGGTGAAGCGTATTTACACATGAAAGCCGGAGGTAGCCGCATACCCGCATCGGTAGAAACTGTTACGAACCATCAGCATTATGTTTATCAAGAAGGTTCGGCTGTTTTTAAATTTGCCGTTACCAACATGGCCGAAGTTGCCGCGCAAGTAGCCATTAGAAATCAACTCACTCCCGAAAACATAACGTGGTTAGTTCCACATCAGGCCAATAAACGCATTATTGATGCTACCGCCAGCCGTGTGGGCATTACCGATGATAAAGTAATGATGAATATTGAGCGCTACGGTAACACCACAGCAGGCACCATTCCACTGCTCTTGTGGGATTATGAGAAAAAACTAAAGAAAGGCGATAACCTCCTCCTAGCCGCATTTGGTGGAGGATTTACGTGGGGTTCAGTTTATGTAAAATGGGCATACAACAGCCACTAAAAAGTGTACCTTTCGCACGCCTGTTTCAACCTTGCAATTCATTAATTCATTATTAACTTATAGACGATTTTATGGCAACAATTTCTGATTTAAGTAAAGGCAATTTCGTTCGCTACAACGGTGAGGTTATGCAAATAGAAGAATTGCAACACCGCACCCCAGGTAACTTACGGGCCTTTTACCAAATTAAAATGCGCAACGTTCGCAACGGTAAACTTGCTGAAAATCGTTTTCGTCCGGGCGATGAAATTGAAATACTACGCGTTGAGACAAAAGAATATCAATACCTATATGCTGATGGCGACAGCCTCGTATGCATGGATAATGTAACCTTCGACCAGGTTTATCTCGACAAAAAATTGTTAGGCGATTCAGTAAACTACATTAAAGAGGGAGTAACCGTACTTATTGCTTTCGAAAATGGTGAGAGCGCCATTACAGCAGAACCACCCGCACATGTAGTTTTTGAAGTACAATACACCGAGCCCGGCATGCAAGGCGACACTGCCACACGCACACTAAAACCAGCTACTCTTGATAATGGTGTTGAAGTTCGCGTGCCCTTGTTTGTTAACACCGGTGATAAAATTAAAATACACACCTCCAATGGTGAATATGTTGAACGTGTAAAAGAATAATACTATTCCATGAGCAAATCACGCACTACGAAGCCGGCTGCCAAAAAGGTAAGCAAACCTTCAACCGCTCCCAGCAAAACCGGAGCATCATCAACCCAACCTGATATGAAAACAGCAGAAATCCGAGACCTCATTGATTTCATTTCTAAATCAGGCCTCAATGAAGTTAATATAGAAACCAACGAACTGAAACTTAGTGTGAAGCGTGAACCTGATCAAAAGGTTTTTAAAGCCGCACCAGTGGTTACTCAACAAGCAGCGCCTATCCCTGCCGTTGCAACACCCGCTGCCGTACAGCAACCTACTGCTACTACCACGGCTCCTAAAACAGAAACCGTAGCCACAGGAAAAAATACAGTAGAAATAAAATCTCCCATGATTGGTACATTCTACCGTTCATCTACACCAGAAACACCTCCTTTTGTTTCAGTTGGTGATAAAGTAACTAAAGGACAAACTGTGTGTATAATAGAAGCTATGAAGCTCTTTAACGAAATTGAATCTGAATTCTCAGGTACGATAATAAAAGCTTCTGTAGAAAATTCTTCACCGGTAGAATACGATCAGGTATTGTTTGTTGTCGAACTCGACTAACACATACCCTTCAAGTAAATTGCAGTAGGTTTGAATACTTCATACTGTTGATTTAGTTTGTTGACATTGGAATACTAAAGCTTGAAATTGACTTATGTTTAAAAAAATACTCATTGCTAACCGTGGCGAAATAGCGTTGCGTATCATTCGCACCTGTCGCGAGATGGACATTAAAACGGTAGCCGTTTACTCCACTGCCGATCGTGAAAGTCTTCATGTGCGCTTTGCCGATGAAGCTGTTTGCATTGGTGATGCTCCCAGTAAAGATTCGTATCTCAATATTCCACGCATTATTTCGGCAGCAGAAATTACGAATGCCGATGCCATTCATCCCGGTTACGGATTTTTATCTGAACGTGCCGCCTTCTCCGCTATTTGTCATGAGTACGGCATCAAATTCATTGGCCCAACACCCGCCATGATCGATGCCATGGGTGACAAGTCTACGGCCAAAGACACCATGAAAAAAGCAGGCGTTCCTACTATTCCTGGTTCTGAGGGTTTGTTGGAATCAGTTGAAGAAGGTATTCGCTTATCGCAAGAAATGGGTTACCCCGTTATTGTAAAAGCTACTGCGGGTGGCGGAGGTAAAGGCATGCGCATTATTAATTCCGATTCGGAATTTAAAAAAGCGTGGGACGATGCCAAACGTGAAGCCAGCGCTTCCTTCGGTAATGATGGTTTGTATTTAGAAAAATTCATCGAAGAACCTCGCCACATCGAAATTCAAATTGTTGGCGATCAATACGGAAAGGTATGTCATCTTTCAGAACGTGATTGTTCTATTCAGCGCAGGCATCAAAAGCTAGTGGAAGAAACACCCTCACCGGTAGTTAATCAAGAGTTGCGCGAGCGCATGGGTGAAGCGGCCATAAAAGGCGCCAAAGCCATCAACTATGAAGGCGCAGGAACCATCGAATTTTTAGTAGATAAACACGGTGAGTTCTACTTCATGGAAATGAATACCCGTATTCAGGTAGAGCACCCGATTACAGAAGAAGTTACTGACTACGATCTGATAAAAGAACAGATTAAAGTAGCTGCTGGTGTACCGATCTCAGGCACCAACTATTTTCCGAAAATGTATGCCATGGAGTGCCGCATTAATGCGGAAGATCCAGCAAATGGATTCAGACCTTCTCCCGGAAAAATTATTAACCTTCACTTACCGGGCGGTCATGGAGTGCGCATCGATAGCCACGTGTATGCAGGTTATACCATTCCTCCGAACTACGACTCGATGATTGCCAAACTAATCGTTAGTGGGCAATCGCGCGAAGAAGTAATCACCCGTATGAAGCGTGCATTAAGTGAGTTTGTTATCGAAGGAATCAAAACCACTATACCTTTTCATTTGAAGTTAATGGATAACCCAGTCTTCAGATCGGGTAAATTCAATACCAAATTCTTAGAAACTTCATTTGATTTCAGCAGTTTGAAATGATTTTATAGCCCCAGTAGCTGGAAAATCAAAATTCTATACTTACTGTCTACCATTTACATAAGCTAATAGCAAAGGATACCATTTTCGGTATCCTTTTTTATTTTTTACCTACTTTTCAATAGCTATCTGAAAAACTATTCATTAACCAAACCTCAGCATTTTGAAAAGACGAAAATTTGTTCAACTGGCCGGGCTAGGTATTGGCGGTATGCTAATGCCTTTTCCAATGATAGGCAATCCGGTTTCCGCTGAAGCCATGCTGGATATGCCACTCGATGTATTGCAGAAAAAGCAACTCGCTGATGTGGCCCTCAACACAGCCAAATCGATGGGCGCTTCGTATACCGATGTGCGCATCGGGCGCTACCTTAATCAATTTATTACAACACGCGAAAACAGGGTACAGAACATCGCCAATACCGAATCGTTTGGCACAGGTATCCGTGTTATTGTCAATGGCACCTGGGGATTTGCCGCTACTAACCAGGTAACTGAAGAAGGCATTCGTAAAGCCACACAACAAGCTGTTGCTATTGCAAAAGCAAATTCAAAATTCCAGAAGGAGCCTGTTAAGTTGGCTGCAGTAAAAGGTTATGGCGAAGTATCGTGGAAGACACCCGTACAAAAAAATACTTTTGAAATACCTGCCTCTGAAAAAGTAGAGTTGTTACTACAAGCCAATGGAGCTGCCTTAAAAAACGGAGCCAGCTTTGTAAACTCCAACTTATTTCAAGTTAATGAACAAAAATACTTTGCGTCTTCTGATGGCTCGTACATCGATCAAGA
>CAYNKN010000297.1:0-4569 GCA_964397805.1 uncultured Chryseolinea sp.
ATCCATCACAAAAACACTGCGACCATGTGTACCTACTACTAATTCATTTTCGCGCGGATGCACAAGCATATCGTAAGCAGACACATTTAACATTTGGTTAATAACATGCCAGGTAGTACCTCCATCTAAACTTGCATATGCACCGTTATCTAAACCACCATACATCAAATCAGGATTTACTGGATCTTGAATAATTACATTAGCGACAGCATCGGGTAAATTACCTTTAATACTTTCCCATGATTTCCCATAATTATTACTACTGAATAAATAGGTTGTAAACTCATCATCGCGATAGCCATTAAGAGAAATAAATACTGTACCGGAATTGTGTGGAGAAGCGGAAATCGAACTAACCCAGCGATTTTCTGGTAGGCCATCCATAATTTTCTCCCACGTACCTCCTCCGTTCTGAGTAACCCAAACCATACCATCGTCTGTGCCCGCATAGAGCAATCCAAATTTTAATGGCGACTCAGCTAACGAAGTAATGGTAGAGATCGGAACATTTCCCTGTTGTTTACTTTTTGTAAGATCTCCACTAATCACCTCCCACTGTTCCCCTTTATTTAAACTTCTAAATACCTGTTGTGCTCCTACATAAATTATATCTGGATTATGCTTACTGAGTAATAGTGGTGTTCGCCAGTTCCAACGCAGCGGCTCCGCACCGATATCATGTTGTGGAGTAATGCGTGTTGAAGATTTTTTATGAAGTTCGAGCCGAAAGTAATTCCCAAATTGATAGCCTGTATAAACTACATGACTGTTTCGAGGATCGGGCGCCACATACATACCATCGCCACCAAAAAGTTCTACCCAATGTTTGGTTTGATTGGGAATCGATTTGCTGGAGCCACGCAGTACACCATTATCTTGCAAACCACCATAAACATTATAAGGTGTTTCCATATCTACATTCACGGTATAGAATTGCCCTACCGGCATGTTGTTAATGTGTAGCCAGTTTGCACCTTCATCGTAACTTTGGTACAAGCCCCCATCGTTGCCTAATAAAATATGTTTTGAATCAGTCGGGTTAATCCACAAGGCGTGGTGATCAACATGAATACTTTGCACACCTTTAAGTGTATCTAACCGATGCCAGGTAACTCCGGCATCGCGCGATTTAAGTAAGGGAACTCCATAAATATAAAGTAAGTCGGCATTATCTGGAGCTACTTTCATTTCACCAAAGTAGTAACCATAACTATAGAACACACCGTCTAAATCGTAGCTGTTCATCTTTTTCCAAGTCACACCAGCATCATCCGATCGATACACTTCGGCACCAATAATTTTTGTTTGAAATAAATTCGAGTTGGCATCGCCACCAAAATAAGTCGCCAACGCGTTGGGTAAGTACTTCCCGTCACGAATATCTTTTTTTACAACGGCTGCGGTATATCTTTTCGGAAACCGATTATCGGTTAAGTATTCATCTAGTTTTTTATCAGTTACTTTAAACAGAGCATCTTTAGACATTTTACTGAAGTCATCGAACGTTAACTTATCGCTTTTCTTTACTTCCTTTTTTTTGTCGGGAACTTCGCCTTGATTATCTAAAATAGCATAGATAATGTTAGGCTGCGATGCGCATACATCTAACCCAATACGACCTACTTGTTTACCTTGTGGAAAACCCGCTACCGATTTAGTCCAAGTTTCGCCACCATCCTCAGACCGATATATAGCTGACCCTACTCCGTTGCCTTTAAAGTTTCCTGAGGCGCGAGTACGCTCCCACGATGAAGCCCAAAGTTGCTGTGGGTTCTGCGGATTGATAACCAGATCGATAATACCTGTACTGTCATTTATAAAAAGTGTTTTCTTCCAATTTTTTCCACCATCGGTAGATTTATAAACACCCCGATCGGCATTGGTAGAGTACAATGCACCAACAGCTGCCACCCAAACAATATTTTCATCGGTTGGATGAATGATAACCCGACCAATATGCTGCGTGGCAGTAAGCCCGAGGTGTGTCCATGTTTTTGCACCATCAACTGATTTATAAACACCTGTGCCTGCATAACTAGATCGGCTACTATTTTTCTCGCCCGTACCCACATACAGTACTTGCGTGTTTGACTGCGATAAAGCAAAATCGCCTATACCCAATACATCTTGATGATCAAATACGGGTTCAAATGAAATTCCATTATTAAGAGTTTTAAAAAGACCACCAGAAGCATAGGCAACATAAAACTCCTTGGTGTTCTGTAAGTTCACCTCAATATCCACGATGCGCCCACCTTGTACCGTAGGCCCAATATTACGAACAGGGTAATTTTTTAAGATGGAGGACTCTGCCAGTTGCCTGCGTAAAGCATTAGCGTTTTCCATATCAGCTACAGACGATGGTTGTGTCCATCCGATAGTAGATGTGCTGCAAACAGCCAAGATCAAAAAGAATATTCGCATACTGATCACAATTAATTTTCTCACAAATAAGGTAATTCTTACATTGACACTCATTCCAATGTGCTACATATTATTTTAGCGGTTTCATTTTTTATCTATGCAAAACGATCCGGAGTTAAGCGGAAAATACCTGGGCACAATTTCGGCCGATTTTGTTCATGTTTCAGATACGCTAAAAGAAGCATCCTATCAAATTCGAAAAGCTGGTTTTAGCTTCCCAATTTTTCCTATTTGTAAAGAAGAACAACCCATTGGGCAGTTGCTTATCAGTCAACAGTTAGCCGAAACAGCCTGGCATTACTACGCATCTTTTTTAGATGAATTTCTACAACGCGAATTAGTTGGTGCCGACAAACAAGAAGACTTTGAAAAAGCATATAAAGACCCAGATGAGTTTTGTTGTCTGTTCGTAATTGATCAAGCCTTTACCAATTTTGTTTTCATACCTTACCCGGAAGACTAAGCGCATGGTAAGGAGTTCTCCATTGTTTCATTCTGTTGTATTCACGGTTACGTTGTTTTTTACTTTGCTGCAACAAACTGTAAGCGCACAAGAAAACGAAAGTATAAGTTTTGAGCACGTGCTCATTCCAGGAAGTATGCGGTCGGTAGCTGTTCGCGATATCGAACAAGATGCGTATGGCATGATCTGGTTTGGAACACTCAATGGACTTTACCGATATAATGGAAATACCTTCACCTTTTTTCAAACCGTTATGCCCGACTCTGTGCTGTTGTTGGCGCGCCAAATCAATGCACTTCAATGGGACAACCAAGGTAATCGGTTACTTATAGCCACACGACAATACGGATTACTTACCTACGACTACACCGAAAATATACTCAAGCGTATTACGACTGATTTTGATATCAACTTGAATGATGTAACACAAACAGCCGATGGTACTGTCTGGGTGTTGTCATCAAACCGACATATTTTTAAACTTGTAGCCGACTCGCTGGTTAGGATTCCATTACCCGATGACCTGCGGAGCCCTTCGTGTATACTTCCATATGGAAATGCGCTACTGGTGGGTGGAGTTCGAACCATCGGATGGATTGAAAATGACACCGTAAAAAAAACATACACACTTAATTGGCCTAATAAAGAATTCAGCTCCGCATCCCGTTTTACTTCACTGCTTATCGATAACCAACAGCAACTATGGGGTGGTACCGAACGTGATGGTATTTTGATTTTTGATGTTGAAAGTAAACAACCTGTTACTTATTTACCACCGGAGCAACACCCCCTCTTTAGCCGAATAAATAGGCTTATGCAAGATGATAAAGGTAAGGTGTGGGTGCTTACCAAAGCCGAAGGATTAGCGGTGTACGATCCGCAAACTGCCAAACTAGCACAGGTTAAGAATAACGTTACAGACCCCACCTCTTTAAGTGGCAATGATTGCTCTGCGATTATTCAAGATCAATCCGGAATATTTTGGATTGGCACAAACGGCACCATTAACAAATACGATCGATACCGCAAGAAATTTAAGCACATCAAAAACGATCCCTACAACCCAAACTCATTAAGCGATAACATGGTGCGCACCATTTATACCGATAACCAAAATGAGGTATGGATAGGTACAGATGGTGGATATATTAATCATTACGACAGAATTACAAACGAAGTGACGCGCATTAAAGTAACCCACCCAAAAATGGATACGTATGAAATAATTCCTGCGCTATCCTTTATCGATTGGAATAACCAAGAGCTACTTGTGGGTACTACCAACGGGTTGTTAGTTTTTCATAAAAAAACACACCAGTTTCGGGTATACCAACCGTTAGAAGAAATCATCAATAGTAAGCGTGTACGGCAGTTGCTGAAGCAAGGCAATACACTGTATTGTTTAACCATGGGTGCCATTATTATTCATAATACACAAACACTACAAACGGAAGTACGGAATAATTTTCCGGCACCCTCTACCGCATCCTTTATCTATATTGACCAACAAAACCAACTCTGGGTAGCCAGCGCCAATTATATTAATCGCTATCACCCAAAAACTAAAACCTTTAGCAACTATGCCTTCATAGAAGATGCCTTTGAGCATATGGCCTTAAGCATTTATGAAAGAGATAATATTTTTTGGGTGGGCACTCAAAATATTGGATTGTATCTTTTTA
>CAYNKN010000298.1:0-4544 GCA_964397805.1 uncultured Chryseolinea sp.
AGGACTCAAAATTTTTAAACCATAGTAAATCATAGCCGGAACAATACCACTTAACAACCAGGTGCCCGCAAGCGAACCTATAGCCAAGAGTATAAGCATAGCCGCCATGGCCGAACTTATGCTTTTTACAATACTCCCCTCAATTTCCTTCCAGCTAAAACCCAGTGAGAACGAAATTATACCTGCAATACCAGCCGCCAACAATAACGCAATTTGATTAGCCCCTCCGGTAGCATCGGAACCCAGCAACATAACATTGGTGAACAATAAGGCAACCAACGCAACAATGGGAATTAATGCATGCCATATCGTTGGACTCTTCTTCTCTTTAGTCATCCGTTCCAAAAAAAATTATCGCGGGCAAGATAGGAATATTTTGATAACACTTACTTGGCTCTTGGAAGTCTTCCCTAACTTTTATTTTGTTGTTAATCGTATTAACAAAATTTACTGTTAGGTTTTTACAAAAAACCTTTAGTTTAACCATTGACAAAACACCACTAATCACCGCCCTTACTGCTAAAAAACTTATACTAAAAAATTACTCGGTTTGTACCTCATACTTCACACCGCGTTCTTTTAAATATTGATGAATAAAATCAACATGCTTTTCATCTTCGCCCAGGTATTCGGGTGGACAAATTCCTTTGCGGGTAAATCTTCCTGTTAACACCAAATTGGCCGCTGCAGTACACGTGTAACCCGTAGTGCGTGCCATCGATAAAGTTTGTGTGGTTGCATCGGTTCGATCGAATAAAGTATAGGTATATTTTTTTGAGATCCCCATTTCTTCACCTTCGATATCAATACGCATGACGGTAAATTCTTCTTCTCCCGGTTTAAGTTTCCATTTCGGAAAAAGTAGTTTAGCGGTCACATCAATAGGCCTGATGTTTACACCGTTTACAGCGATCTCTTCATACGAAAAAAAACCTGAATCGCGTAACACCCTCAAATACTCAATGCATCCCGGATAACGCAATGTTTTTTCAATCATATTCGGAACATCGGGCATGGTTTTAATAAGCGATCGCAAGCCATCGGAGTTCCATGATTCCAATGTACCTACATTTGCGAAGTGAATAAGTTCCGGATCAGACAGTGCTTCTTTAGTAACTAACGCACCGTTTTGAACATAACGAGCCGGCCGAACATATTCTTCAATAACATCAATGGGTGAAAACACAGCTTTGTATTCGAACGGCCACTCGCGTACTACGGGTAATCCACCTACTAAGCACGAGTAAGTATTTATTTTCATTCGTTTATAATGATAACCTAAAATAATATTACCCATACCCGGTGCAACACCACAATCGGTTATGATGGTTACATTGTGTTTCTTCGCTAAATCATCCAGCAAAAAAGGATCTTCTGGAAAGAAAGATATATCGACCATATTCTTACCCGCTTCAATAACAGTTTTCACTGTTTCAAAACCCATGAATCCAGGCACTGCTCCTACTACCAAATCGAAGTCTGGTAAAATAGAAGCCAGTAGTTGATGGTTTGTTAAATCAATGTGTTGAGTCTTAATGCCTTTAGCTGCTACTTCATGTAGTGCTTCATCATTTATATCAACTGAGGTAACATTAAAATTTTTGGCCAGATCGATGGCCATGGCTTTACCTACTAGTCCGGCACCGAGAACAATTATTTTTTGCATGGTGCAAAATACAGTGTAATCTTATCTTCGCATAGCGAGTATTGATGCCTCTAGGAAATTTGTATCAAGTTTAAATTCAGATCGCTTCGGTAGTGCATCCTTCATAAGTTACGTCTTCGCGAGGCGCGGTTAAGTAATAAGGGGTGGGGCAACGAAGCGATCTATAAGCTTTATCAAGACACTGTATCAAATGCACTGTATCAAATTTAGATCGCTTCGATTGAAGCGTTAAGCTCCGAAAAAAAGTGTTGCTCGCGAAGACGTTCTCTTTCCAAGGGTTGTGCATCCCTCATAAGTTACTTCTTCGCGAGGCGCAGTTAAGTAATGTGGGTTGGAGCAACGAAGCGATCTATAAGTTTTATCAAGGCGCTGTATCAAGTTTAAATTCAGATCGTTTCGATTGAAGCGTTAAGCTCCAAAAAAAAGTGTTGCTTACAATTACGCATATAGGTGTATTTAACTTAACAACTAACCTATAAACATAGAGCCTTGTACTAAACTAATACAAGGCTCTTCGCTACTACACGTACTACGTTTATCTAAAACCAACCATCTTAAATTATACTTTAACTAAGGTCTTCACCAACTACACTTGTGTAAACGCTACAGGGTTGATACACTTTGTTGATTTTCTATCATAGCATTGGCTAAGATACCATAAACTACAACCCATGCTTCTTCTGTTTCGTCTGTCCACTTTTCGGCCAAGCCTTGTTTTAAGGTCCAAATTAAACACTCACCAACAACCGTATAATGAGCAGGTTGCGCTCCATACTTGCCATGGCGTTGCGCCAATGATTTTACCTCACCTATAATTTCATCGAGCTTTTGAAGTTTTGTGACGATTAGTGTAACCATGTTCATAAGTTTTTTGGCTTGCTCTTTGGTATCGCCTTTAAACATGTGACGCACACTCGGTGCCACTTCAAAGAGGCGAGCATAAAAAAGTTCGCCCGCTGTTTCTGCATTCGTAATTACAAAACTCCATGAGTTTTTAACTAATAAAATTTGTCTTTCAGTCATTGTGCTTTAGTTGTTTGTTTGATGATGCAAATGAACTGCTACCCGCTATCAATGATGCAAAAAGTGGGTTGACGAGGGGTTTACAAATCTAGAAAGGGAGGTTTACAACGGGTTTACAAGAATTTAACAGATTGATTATCAGGCTACTTAAAAGCGCTTATAAAATCTGTGAGGTTTTCATCGGTCGATAAATCGAGTTTCTTACGAAGTCGATGGCGAGCCATTTTTACACTCTCGGCTGATATACCAAGTAACTCGGCTGTGTCTTTCATACTAAGATTAAGGCTTATTAGCGCGCATAGCTTTAAATCGCTTTGGCTCAGCGATGGAAACTTTTCTTTAAGGCGATCAAAAAACGAGTTATGCACTTTTTCGAAATACATTCTAAACTCATCCCAATCTTTTTCGGTTTCCAATGTGTAATCAATAAGCTTGATTAATCGACTTAGTTTAATTTTCGATTCCGGTGTAGTTTCGGCTAATAGCCCCCGTATACCTTCACGCAAATTTTTCATTAATGCATTTTTCTGGGTGAGGTTTAAGGTATAGATCAGTAATTCTTTGTGCCGATGTTCTAAATCGCTTTCGAGTTGCCGTTGTTGTAGGGCTTGGTTTTCTGTTGCCGCACGAGCTAATGACAATTCTGCATCATGAAGCTCCTTCGTTGCATCAATTAACTGAGCTTTTTGTCTAATAATTTTTCGTTGTTGATAATAACTATAGCCCGCTGCAACCAACAAAATAGAAAAGGCAATCATCGCTGCGTTTCTTCGATTCACTTCCAATGCTTCGCGTTCTCGTCCCAATTTTAATTCATATTCTTTCGCCTCACGCTCCATCAATTCCTTGATGTTAGCATATAAGTTAGCATTAGGCTGATTGATAACAGAATCTCTAATGTTTGCATGCTGTTTTAAAAATTCGAACGCACGCTTATAATCTTTCTTAGCTTCAAAAATATCGGCATGCAGTTTTGTGGATTCATAAATAGCCATTCGGTTGTCTGTTTTTCTGGCAATGGGTAGTCCTTTTTGGGCGAAGGCAAAAGCCTCATCAACATTGCCCTGATCTAAATGTAGTTTCCCGAGATTATAATACGCAGCGGGTAAGCGTACTAGGTTATTATCCGCCAAAATTAATGTAAGTGCCTGTTGAAAATACACCAGTGCTTCCGCGTATTGCTTTTGTTCGTGATGAAGTACGCCTAAATTATTATACACACTCGATATACCTTCGGTATTATTCAACGCTTCTGAAAGGGATAAGGCTTTAGCATAATACGATTTTGCTACTGCCGGAGTATGATGGTTGAAGAGTGCCATTCTGCGCCAGATAACAGACTCTTCATATTTATTACCTAACCGTTGCTGCATACCCAATGCTTTTTCAAAGTACTTTTTTGAAAGGGTATAATCTTCTTGTTGCTGCATGGCGATAGCCATTTCTGTATAAACAGAAGCTATGTGTAACGAATCAGCCTCGCGCTCAAAAATGGCAAGGGATTTCAATAACACTTCTAATTGCTTCGCATTTTGATCATGCAGTTTATGTATTAAGCTTTCATTAAAATAAGCCTCTGCCAAACCTTGATCGTAGTGAAGTGAATCCGCCAAGTATTTAGCTTGTATGGTGTAGGCCTCACTAACCAATGGTTGAGAGAGGTAATATTCTCTCGCTAATTTATTTAATGAATTAACCTGTTGAGTATCCTGCCTAGTTGCTAATACGGTTAATTCAAGTTCTTGAATTTGGGCATGTATTGTACCCGCTTTAACGAAAAGGAGACACAGCAGTAAAAAATATTTACGCATATTCACTTCATCAAATTTTACTGTAACTTCCGAAAAATCATTTA
>CAYNKN010000299.1:0-4539 GCA_964397805.1 uncultured Chryseolinea sp.
AAAACCTCCGCTTCTTATCCGAAAGAATGTGCAACATCTTAGATCGATCGGCTCGGTGATTTCCCGGAACAGCATGGGGGAGAGTAGCGGCTAACGTATTTTCTCGTTCGCTATACGTAAATACGTGTAAATAGGAAATTGGCAATTCGTTTAAGAATTGGTAAGTCTCTAAAAAATCATCGTGACTTTCGTCTGGAAATCCAACGATTACATCAACCCCGATACAGGCATGCGGCATCGTTGACTTGATTTTAGCTACCCGTTCAACGTACAGTTCGCGTTGATACCTTCTGCGCATTAGTTTCAAAATCTTATTTGATCCTGACTGTAGTGGAATATGAAAATGAGGTACAAACCGCTTTGACTGTGCGACAAAATCAATGATTTCATTGGTTAGCAGATTCGGTTCGATAGAAGAAATTCGAAACCGTTCAATACCTTCTAGGGTATCGAGGGCTTTTATGAGATCTATAAAGTGTTCGACCCGCTGGCCGTTTTGTAATCCGAAATCTCCTGTGTTTACGCCTGTTAAAACAATCTCCTTTACTTCCGTGAGGGCAATTTCTTGCGCTGTTTTAACAATGTTGGCAATACTATCGCTGCGGCTACTACCTCGCGCCAAAGGGATCGTACAAAATGAACATGAATAATCGCAGCCATCTTGCACTTTTAAAAAGGTGCGTGTTCGATCGTGTATCGAATAGGAAGTATTGAATTGACGGGCTTCTTCAATTACGGTAGCAAATACTTCGGCTTGGGGCTTTCGTACGAATCCATCGAGTAATTCTACCAGTCTAAATTTTTCGGCAGCACCCAACACCGCATCGACACCCGGTATTTCAGAAATTTCTTTCGGTTTAAGCTGCGCATAACATCCAATAATGGCGATGTAAGCATCGGGTGAAATGCTTCTGGCCTCACGCACAATCTTGTGGCACTTTTTATCTGCATTTTCGGTAACCGAGCAGGTATTGATAATAAAAATATCAGGGGTTTCGGTAAAGCCTACCTTAGCGTAGCCCTTTTGTTCGAACATCCGCGAAATGGTGGAGGTTTCCGAATAGTTAAGCTTACATCCTAAAGTATAAAAGGCGACTTTTTTCATCCGCAGCAAAGGTAAAAAGGATTTCACGGTTTGGAAGTACCTCCCTCCGAATTACTTATGCTTCTAAAGTCACGAATAGTTAAAACTTCATCAAGAAATCTGCTACACCCTTTAACTTGGCATCTAATAAACTACCCACTTCAGCATACATATCTTTGGAAGGAAGATGTGCGTTTGCGCTGATGTAGAATTTAATCTTTGGCTCTGTTCCAGACGGGCGAACAGAAACCTTGGTGCCATCTTCGAGGTAAAATTGTAAAACATCAGAAACCGGAAAATCAAGTGGTTTGTCAGTTCCCAGCAGTAAGTCTTTCTCAATACGTAATTTATAATCCAATAATCGGGTAACCCTACTTCTATTAATTTCAGCCGGAGGATTGCTCCTAAAGTTCTCCATCATGGCTTTTATTTCTTGTTCTCCTTGCTGACCTTTTTTGATGACATTCAATAAGCTTTCTTTATAAAATCCGAACTCGACATACATATCGAGTAACCAATCGTAAAGTGATTTACCTTCGTTGAGCGCACTGGCAGCCATAGCCGCAAAAAATGCGCACGCGGAAACAGCATCTTTATCGCGAACAAAATCACCTACCATATAACCATAACTTTCTTCACCGGCTGCGATAAATTTCTTTTTCCCTTCCATTTTACCCATGAGTTCGGCAATGTATTTAAAGCCCGTTAAGGTATTGTAGCAGGCTACACCCAGTTGATCTGCCATGGTATCTACAAGTTCGGAGGTAACAATAGTTTTTGCGATGTAGGTATTTGATTTGTCGTTTAGGTTTTTGAGAATGAACGACATCATGAGGCAAAATGCCTGATTGCCGCTGAGCAGTATAAACTCGCCATCGATATTGCGCACCGCTATACCAACACGATCAGCATCCGGATCGGTCGCCATTGCTAAGGTAGCACCTACTTCTTTTCCTTTTTTAATAACCAATTCCATCGCTGCTGGCTCTTCCGGATTAGGTGACTTCACCGTTGGAAAGTTGCCATCTGCCTCCCATTGTTCAGCAACTGTATGGATGTTGGTAAAACCTATTTGCTTTAAGCATTCCGGAACCATGGTGTTTCCGGTGCCATGAATACCCGAAAAAGCCAACGGCATGGTACTGTGTTTGGCAATAATGTCTATGTTGGGGATAAGCTTTTTTACCTCTTCGTAATAAGCGGCTTCAACCTCGGCACCAATGCGATGAATATTGTTCTTTTCACCATTAAATTTCACTTGTTCAAACGAAGTGATGGCATTTACTTCGGCAATAATATTTTTATCGTGCGGAGGAACCACTTGCGCTCCATCATTCCAATACGCTTTGTAACCATTATATTCTTTTGGATTGTGCGAAGCAGTAACAACAATACCCGACTGACACTTAAGGTAGCGAATGGCATACGAGAGTATGGGTGTTGGCCGCAGGGCATCAAATAAATGCACCTGTATTCCGTTGGCTGATAAAACATTGGCGGCTACTTCGGTAAAGAACCGACTATTGTTGCGGCAGTCGTGCGCAATGGCAACATGAATAGCCTGTGATGTAAAGGTCTTATTCAGGTAGTTGGCCAATCCTTGCGTGGCTACACCAATGGTATACTGGTTAATGCAATTTGATCCAGCACCCATAATACCGCGTAATCCGCCTGTACCAAATTCTAAATCTTTATAAAAACTATCGATAAGTTCTTTTGAATCGGGTTGAGCTAAAAGTTTTTTGACCTCACTTTTTGTTTGGTCATCGGTTACCGGACTATCAAGCCATTGTTGTGCTTTTGTTTGAACAAGTTGAAGAAGGTCTGCCATAGTTTTTGGTAAAATATAAAGTGTGCTGATGAAATCGGTTGATTTTCTAACAAGATGAATTACTAATTAATTACACCATGCAGTTTCAAAAATAAAAAAAGCCAAGTCAGAATGACCTGGCGAATACTTTTTTCTGGTAAATATTATCTGGTTGATTCCTACTTACAGATTTCCCCGTAGCGATTGTTCGCGTTCAATGGATTCAAACAATGCTTTGAAATTACCTTTACCAAAACTTTGCGCACCATGTCGCTGAATGATTTCGAAAAACAAGGTAGGGCGGTCTTGCACCGGTTTAGTAAATATTTGAAGTAAGTAACCTTCTTCATCGCGGTCGATGAGGATATTCATTTTTTTAAGCGCTTCCATATCTTCGTTTATTGTACCAACGCGGTCGAGCACATCTTCATAATACGTTTCTGGTACATAGAGAAAATCGACACCTCGTTTACGTAACTCACTCACCGTATGCACAATATCATCAGTGGCTACGGCAATGTGTTGTACTCCGGGGCCGTTGTAAAAGTCAAGGTATTCTTCAATCTGCGATTTCCGTTTACCCTCGGCTGGTTCATTAATCGGAAACTTGATGTAGCCATTTCCATTGGCCACTACCTTCGACATGAGCGCACTGTATTCTGTAGAGATATCGCTATCATCGAACGTAATCAGCAGCTTAAAGCCCATTACCTGTTCATAAAAATCAACCCATCGGTTCATTTGCCCGAGTTCAACATTGCCTACACAGTGATCGATGTATTTTAAGCCAATGGATGCCGGAGTGAAAGAACTCTTTCTGGGCTCATATCCGGGCATAAATGTGCCCCGATAGTTTTTACGCTCAACAAATGTGTGAATAGTGTCGCCATAGGTTTTGATAGAGGCAACCACTACTTCTCCCTGCTCATCGGATAAAACAGTGGGTTCTTGCTCAACTTCAGCCCCTCGTGATGTGGTTTCTGCGAAAGCATTCCGGGCATCATCAACCCAAAGTGCCAATACTTTTACGCCATCACCATGTTTTTTAACGTGCTCGGCAACAGCAGATTGTGGGTTTAACGCGGTGGTAAGCACGAGTCTGATTTTATCTTGCTTTAACACATATGACGCACGATCGCGCACACCGGTTTCCGGGCCGGCATACGCAATGCATTCAAAACCCATGCAATGCTGGTAAAATAAAACTGATTGACGGGCATTACCTACGTAGAGCTCAACGTAGTCGGTTCCGTTAATGGGTAAAAAATCGGTGGCCATAGCAACAAGTTTAGTGGTTAAAGGTAGGTTTTGTGCGCTTAAGGGTAAAGCAATGCATAGGAGATTCTGTGCAATGGCA
Organism: uncultured Chryseolinea sp.; assembly: GCA_964397805.1. Taxonomy (GTDB): domain Bacteria; phylum Bacteroidota; class Bacteroidia; order Cytophagales; family Cyclobacteriaceae; genus Chryseolinea. The sequence goes on from CAYNKN010000299.1 coordinate 4,252, forward strand.
TTTGGTGAATTTTTATCGACATGGCGCAGGCTATTTGGGCACTTTAACGAAATAATATTCTCGTATTAATCGCGCTCATGCTTTTTTGCAATGACTAAATCTTTAATCTTTGCGAAAAATTTACACTATGGATATCAACGCAATAGATAAAGCACTGCAAGAAATTGAGAAAAGAAGGGATGAACTAAGTCTGTTGGATTACAGTGACTTAAAGTATGATGACCTCGAAGAAGAACTTCACGATTTAGAGGACGATTTTCAAGATATGTTCGGAGAATATATAGAGAC
>CAYNKN010000300.1:0-4507 GCA_964397805.1 uncultured Chryseolinea sp.
GGTACCGGAAAAATTACCGCGGCTATTTTAGTAACGGATCTCATCGAGAAGAACTTGGATCACCTTATTCTCAAACAAAACGAGAAAAATTTAGCGCTGGCATTGCATCCATTTTTGCACGCATACTACACAGCGGGTTGGTATTCTAAGCGCGCGAAATGGTATTTTAAGTATAAGCGCTGGATAAGTCTGGTAAAGGATTCATCCTTGGCGATTACCGAATATAAATTTCTAAATAAGGAAAGTGAAGAGATAGAACTCTCTTAATCGCAAACTAAAATCTAAAAATAAAAGGAAGCCGTTACGCTTCCTTTTTTTTATGGCTGTTTACTTTAACCTGGCCTTAAAAAAATCGATGGTGCTTTTGTTTGCATCAGCGGTTAGCGCAACATCGTGCTTCGGATTGCTAGGATTAGCAAATGCATGATCGGCTTCGTATGATTTTATCGTTAAGTTCTTACCAGCCGCTTTCATACTAGTCTCAAATTTATCCATAACTTCTTTATTAATCCATTGATCGTTCGTTGGCCAAATGTTCAATACATCGCAGTTAAGTTTTTTTAATCGCTCTACATCACTCTCTGGCATACCGTAATACATTACGCATGCCACGGCTTGCTTCTCGGCTGCTAATGAAGCTTGTAAAGAGAGTCCTCCACCAAAGCACCAACCTACTGTTCCAATTTTTGCATCCTTACCTGCATATGCAATGGCACCTTTAATGATGGACATGCCGCGTTCTTGCTTAAACTCGCCCATCAGCTTACCAGCTTCATCACGTTGATCGGTTACCTTACCATCATACATATCCAACGCCAATACATTTACATTACCTAAGCTTTGGTAAAGTTGCTCAGCTTCTCTTTTGATGTGATCATTCAGCCCCCACCATTCTTGAAAAACGAATACCCAGTTATTGGTTTTTTTTGTTGACGATAGTAAATAACCGGTCGCATCTTTTCCATCAGCAGTTTTAAAAGTTATACTTTTCCCTACTGCACTTTGATGGATGTATGGCAACGGATCGGCATGTGCCGAATTAAAATTGGTGTTTGATGCAAACAATGCGAACTTATCAGTAGAAGAAGTATGACAAACGGTAATACCATCCTGACTAAAACTTACCAGCGCCAATAGGCAGGCCGATGTAGCTAAAATTAATTTTTTCATGTGTTAATTTTTATTTTTTAAAGGACACATAGAATCGCCTGAACTAACATGCCGTTGGGTCTAAAGCATTCGTTAGGCAATTTCATAATACTTTATTATTTGTGTTCTTAAAACCAATACAACTCGCTAATGTTTAGGTAGCACTTAATTGTTTTGTTATAACACGATCGTAGGTAATAAAATCGGTGTTAACCGGTTCTAATCCGTTTTGCCGAAGTAACAAGGCAATTTGTGCACGATGGTAGCTGGAGTGGTTTACTAAATGAATCATGATCATTTCCACATTATTCGTGTACGGATCGTTTGTATAATTTTTATATGTAAGTGAGCGATTAAAATTATCAGTACTTTCTACAAACGTTAACCACTTGGCATTGGCTTCTTCTGCCATGGTTACTAGTTTTTCAAGCGAGTAGTCGCCCCACAATTTTACATCGGCAGGCGGAAGCCCTTGTATACGGTGTAGCCATAAAAACTGAGCCGCTACAATGTGCCCCATCAGTGTTAAAATTTTTTCATGTTGTACTTGCTGGCTCACCAGGCAATTCATTACGCGTTGGTTTGCCCACGCATTGTATTGATACAGTTTTAAAAAATATTCCTTCATATCTTCACTAAAAATAAACAGTATGATTTCGACTACAAGGTACACGCTTTTTACCATACTTGCCTTTTCCTGCTTCACCGGATCATTATTTTCGCAGCAAAAATTTCCTACAGAAGCGATCGAACCTTACTATGATTTAGCCTTTACACCAGCCGAACGCGATTCACTTTTCCGCGGGCTGCAAGATTATCAACAAGCTATCTATGCGTTACATCAATACCCGTTGTCTAATGCTGTGCCTATGTCACTATGGTTCGATCCGATACCTTCAAATTTCAAACACGAGGTTGTGCAACAAAAGAATAACTGGGACTTTCCGAAAACGGTAAGTATGCCAGCCACCAAAGAAGCGCTGGCGTTCTATCCGGTTTATAAACTGGCCGTATTATTAAGAACAAAAAAAATAACGGCTACTGAACTCACCGTTATCTATCTAGACCGACTAAAAAAATATGGCGATACCTTGCAATGTGTTACGCAGCTACTAGAGACCTCCGCATTGAAACAAGCCAAGCAAGCTGATGCCGAAATTGCTGCCGGAAAGTACCGTGGCCCTCTGCACGGCATTCCGTATGGAATAAAAGACTTATTCGCAGTTGCAGGAACAAAGACTACATGGGGCGCAGAGCCTTATCAAGATCAGGAAATAAACAGTACCGCTACCGTTGTATTGAAGTTGGAAGAAGCAGGGGCGATTTTAGTTGCTAAGCTATCGCTGGGTGCATTGGCTATGGGTGATATCTGGTATGGAGGGGTTACTAAAAACCCGTGGAATCTAAACCAAGGTTCGAGCGGATCTTCTGCCGGGTCGGCCTCGGCAACCGTAGCTGGATTAGTGGGCTTTGCTATCGGCACAGAAACTCTTGGCTCCATTGTTTCGCCTGCTACACGGTGCGGTGCCAGCGGACTTCGTCCTACATTTGGTCGTGTTAGTAGAAGTGGTGCCATGGCGTTAAGTTGGAGTATGGATAAAATAGGTCCTTTATGTCGAACAGCTTTTGATTGCGCACTCGTGTTTGATGCCATTCGAGGTGTAGATGGAATTGATAAAAGTGTTCATGCCGCTCCTTTTAATTTTGATAACAAAGTTGATATCAAAAAATTGAAAGTAGGTTATTTAAAATCGTTGTTTGAAGTAACGTATGCTACGAAAGAAAATGATCATAACGCGTTAAAAGTAATTCGTTCACTCGGTGTTGAGTTAACAGAAATTGAATTACCCGGGAGTATTCCAGTAAGTGCTATTCGCTTAATGCTTACCGTAGAAGCTGCCGCAGCATTCGATGACCTAACACGCTCCAATCGCGATAGCTTACTGTCTAATCAATCGCGTTGGGCTTGGCCAAATACATTTCGCACCGCTCGCTTTATTCCGGCTGTCGAGTACATTAATGCCTCCCGAATTAGGCAACAATTAATCGAAGAATACCATCGTATTACCAAAGACTTTGATGTTATTATAACTCCCAGTTTTGGCGGCACGCAATTGCTAACCACTAACTTAACGGGGCACCCATGCGTAGTGGTACCCAACGGTTATAATGCCAACGGTTCGCCTACTAGCATTTCATTTCTTGGAAAACTCTATGGCGAGGCAGCTATTTTACAATTGGCTAAACAGTATCAAGAAAATACTTCTTGGGAAGATCAGACTCCACCTTTCTTCAAAATCAATTGAGCTTAATCTATTAAGAATTAGTTATCACAATTAGCTCAACTTATAAATGGCGGAGGTTAAGGTATTGGTCTACTATCCATCCGGTAATACTTAATCGCTCGCGCGTAGCAGGTAATACTTCATGCTCTAGTTGATCGCTTCGAAAACATACTAATCTCCCGGCCAACGGATAATAATCTTTTGGTTCGGTTTCTCCATATAAACGCAGTGCCCCACCCTCCTCAGGCTTCCAATTACTATTCAGATAGCAGATCACGGAAAGTTTTCGGTGATCATCTTTTTTAAATTGATCAATATGTCGCTTATAAAAAGTACCAGGCGGATATACAGTCAGATGCGCTTCTACATCTTTTAAACTGAGAAATAAGGCCTGATTTAAAAACGCGATAAGCTCACGTAATCGATTAAGGTAAACCAATGTAGCGGTGGATGCTGTATGCTCATCTAGCCATTGAATATAATCACCACGAATAGCTTCATTAATTTGTAAATCATCCTGCTTGCCTATGCCTGCTTTTTTAAATCGATCTGCGGTAAACTCATTCCCGTTTAAAATTGCCTCCACTTCATGTTGGCTTAGAAATTGATCGATGACCGCATATCCCTTTTGGGCTAATCCATCGGCAATGGTTTCAAAAACAGGGTTCATCGGTATAGATTTGTCGACAAAGTTAACCATAGATTAGCTATACTTGACAAATGGATTGACCGAGATTAGTTTGGTTAAAAATTTAGTTTGTGGTTGATTGATGTTCACTAAAATGATGGCGATGTATTTTTCTCTTCAGCACATTTTTATTCGGTTAGTAAAAGTAAGTGGATTTTTTCTGTTCGTACTTTTTCTATATAGTTGCCAACGCCCAAGCGAAGATGTGGTGCTGAGACAAATTCGCGATGTGGTTGTTGATGCCACTACCGAGCCCTTGCTAAAAGCCAACGCGATCTTTTATAACCCCAATGCCATGCGGGGTAAACTCAAAAAAATCAATGTCGATGTTTTTGTAAATGGAAAGAAAGCCGCCACCGTAAATCAGCAATTAAAAATAGCTATC
>CAYNKN010000301.1:0-4498 GCA_964397805.1 uncultured Chryseolinea sp.
GATAGAAACGGACGATTAATGCCGGCCGGGGTGTATGTCTTTAAGCTTGTTATGCGCTTGTCTGACGGACAACGAACGACAAAGGTGGGTGATGTAACGTTGATCAGATGATGGACAACAAATGGTTAATGAACAGTAGATGATAATCCTGAATAGAAAAATTTTAAAGCAGAACACATGAGAAAAGTTTTACTCCTTTTCCTGTTGATAACCGGATTTACGGCATCGGCTCAAGATCCACAGTTCTCGCAGTATTATCAGGCTCCATTATATTTGAACCCCGGGTTTGCTGGCATTACTCCGCAGCAACGACTTGTGTTAAACCATCGGGTGCAATGGCCAAATGTACCACAGGCTTTTTCGACTTATGCCGCTTCATACGATATTTTTGTGGATGAACTACGCAGTGGTTTTGGCTTTTTGTTTACTACCGATAAGATGGGAAGTGCAGGCTGGCGGACTACAACGGCTAGCCTACTGTATTCTTTTAAAGTAAAACTCACCGATAAAATTGTATTCTCGCCAGGACTTTCATTTGGTTACGGCAGCAATGGCCTCGATCGAAGTAAGTTACAGTTAGGGGATGGTTTGGAGTATGATGGTATTTCACTTGATCCGGATCTTAATCGCTTAGGTCAGCAAAATTATTTTGATTTTGGTTCCGGCTTTTTGGTGTACTCTCGTATAGCTTGGATTGGTGCATCTTTTTCGCATATGAATCAACCAAACTTATCGGTACTTAATGATGTAAGTCGCCTTAATATGAAATCGACTATTCATGGTGGTTTAAAACTTACGCTGAATAATGGTTTGCGTGGGGCGCGTGCTTCCTATCTAACACCTTCGGTAATTTATCGTACGCAGGGAAGATCCTTTACGCAAATGGATTTAGGTGTTAACTATCATATTGATCCTATTTCAGTGGGTGTTTGGTATCGAGGTAAACCGTGGAGTCAAACTGTGACTAATAGTGTGCAGCAAGATGCACTTATTCTTTACCTCGGGTTATACTTTAATAGCTTAACTATTGGATATAGTTACGACTTTACGGTTTCACAATTACAAACTGCCTCAGGGGGTGCTCATGAGATTTCTATTGTTTATGAATTTCGCGCTAAGCCTACCAACAAAAGTGTGAAGAAAAAGTACAGGTTAATACCTTGCCCTACCTTTAATAGTAAAGAGGGATTCTGGAATTAAACGCTTCATCTTCGCGAGGCGCAGGAAGAGAATGTGGAGTTGGCAACGAAGCGATCTTGTTTCCAAGGTCTATTCGATACAGACCTTTAGGTAGTTTGTTGATTATAATTTAAGATTACTTCAGTTTTACCTCCCTTACATTGACATGAATTCTTTTTCGGTGAACCTACTTTAGTTCGTAACTTTCAGCCCGATCAATCAGCTTACTACTTGTGACTAACTTAGCTTCATCGCTTCATCTTGATATTTTTAAAATAGTAGGTCGCGTAGGTGATCAACTCGGTTTCGATACCTATGTAGTAGGTGGCTATGTGCGAGACATTATTTTAAAGCGACCCTCTAAAGATATTGATTTTGTGTGCGTGGGAAGTGGTATTGCATTAGCCGAAGCGGTTGCCAAAACAATTGGTCCTGCAGCTAACGTACACGTTTATAAAAACTTTGGAACAGCGCAGATCCGTTATCAGGATCTCGATTTAGAATTTGTAGGTGCTCGTAAAGAATCGTATCGATCTGATTCGCGTAAGCCTGTTGTAGAAGATGGAACGCTTGCTGATGACCAGTTGCGCAGAGATTTTACCATGAATGCGCTCGCGATTCAATTGAATGAAAGGAAGTTTGGAGAGCTCATCGACCCGTTTGATGGATTAGCTGATATGAAGCGAAAAACCATTCGCACACCACTTGACCCGATACTTACTTTTTCTGACGACCCACTGCGGATGATGCGTGCTGTTCGGTTTGCCGCGCAACTAAACTTCGATATTGAGCCCGATACCTTTGATGCACTTACTACGCAAGCTTCGCGACTTAACATTATTTCGCAAGAGCGTATTATCGATGAGTTAAACAAAATCATAGCTTGCCCGGTGCCATCGTATGGGTTTAAACTACTTTTTCATAGTGGCTTGTTAGTCGTTTTTTTTCCAGAACTGGTAGCCTTACATGGCGTAGAGTATGTGGGAAACAAGGCACATAAAGATAATTTTTTTCATACCCTTCAAGTATTGGATAATGTCGCGAAAGTGTCAACCGATTTATGGTTGCGATGGGCGGCTATTTTACACGACATTGCCAAGCCTGCTACCAAGCGTTACGATCAACAGCACGGTTGGACTTTTCACGGACATGAGGAGCGCGGTGCGCGTATGGTTCCGGGAATTTTCAGGCGACTCAAGTTACCCATGGATGAACGAATGGAGTTTGTTCAACGGCTGGTACGTTTACACCTTCGGCCCATACCACTTGCCCGTAATGTTACCGACTCGGCTATACGCAGACTGTTGTTTGATGCCGGTGATGCTGTTGAGGCGTTGATGTTACTTTGCCGCGCAGATATCACCTCCAAGAATATGGATAAGGTAGGGCGCTTTCTCAAAAATTTTGATTTGGTAGAGCAGCGGATGAAAGAAGTAGAGGCGAAAGACAGCGTTCGAAATTTTCAGCCCCCCGTGACGGGCGATGAGATTATGGAGTTATTTAATATTCCACCCGGTAGGATTATTGGAGATATTAAGGAGCAAATAAAGGAAGCCATTCTGGATGGAGAAATTCAAAACAACCGCGAGGAGGCAATGGCATTAGTGATACGTATAGCAAGAGAAAAAGGGCTTGTCTTAAACACATAAAGAAAGTGTTTTTTTTAAATAACGTTGGTCTGAATGTACTTCACTACTTTTTAAACTGGAGTAAACGTTTGAAAAGAATTCATCTGCACGTATAATCCTCATGCAACCCTTTCATTCGTATCTTGTCTTTGTTCCGATTTACCTCAATGTAGCTTGAGCCAACAGGTTTCAGACATCCATCATGAATTGATAGCGCGTTGCAAGTCTGGCGACAGAGCAGCGCATTATCAATTGTATAGCCTATACTCCAGAGCGATGTATAACGTTGGGTATCGGATTACCCGAAGTGAGGAAGATGCCGAAGACGCTTTACAGGAAGCATTTATTAGTGCTTTTAAAAATATGGATCGCTATCGGGGCGATGCCACCTTTGGTGCCTGGTTGAAACGAATTGTTATCAATAAAGCCATCAATGCATTAAATAAACGAAAGTTTGATCCCTTTCCGGAAGATGATCGATGGGATGTGCCTGAAGAAGAGGCACCAGTTGTATATGCAGACGACCTAACCGTTGAGCGTGTAAAACGTGCGATTGACCAATTGCCCGATGGCTATCGAACGGTGTTGTCGCTATATTTATTGGAGGGATATGACCATCAGGAGATTGGAGAAATTTTAGGAATTAGTGAATCAACTTCGAAGTCGCAGTTGAATCGCGCCAAAAGTAAATTGAAAGAATTTTTAACCGCCACGATATGAAAGACAAGTTGGAAGATTTTATTCATCAAAATCGGAATGCTTTTGATGATAGACAACCACCTGAAAACGTATGGAAAAATATAGATCAACAGTTGTTTGGTAAGCACGCAAGTTGGTGGAATAGCGTGCGTGTTTGGCGTGCAGCAGCCGTGGTATTTATGCTACTTAGTGGCTATTTATTGGTACCAAAAACCGGATTAAAACCCTTGCTATCAGATGGTGGCATGAAGGAATTTCACGATGTAGAAGCTTTTTACATTCAGCAGATTTCAGAGAAGGTAGATCAGATAGATTCGTTCCAGCGAAACGAAGGCATGAATGGTTATACGAATGACTTTCAGCAGTTGGAAGCCATGTACTATGTGTTAAAAGAAGAAGTAAAGATACGACCTAGTCAAAAGGTAAAAGATGCGTTGGTATTAAACCTATTAGTGCGAATTAATTTATTAAATCAGCAACTGCATAAACTGGAAGAAGAGATGAAGCCTGAAACGAATAACGAAAATCAATCAAGTGTTTAAGTCCGATTGATTCTCCATTTGTTTTTTTGCTTAGGGATGTCAACTACTTTATTATCACTTTTTTTTATGGTGTGGTTTTCAAAAATGAGTGTCGCTAAGGCAGCAACTAAAGGTGTTTCATCCTCGCTTGCCTCGGCTTTAAGTACGGCAGGGGTAAAGTAATTTTCTACAAATCGGGTATCAAAATTTCCCGAACGAAAGGCATCGTGCTTCATCACAAACTGACAAAATCCGAGAGTCGTTTCAATACCTGTAATTTCAAACTCATCAATAGCACGGATCATTTTCTCGATTGCTGCTTCACGATTTTCAGCATGACAAATAAGTTTAGCAATCATCGGATCGTAATAAAAAGGTATCTCCATACCTTGCTCAAAACCATCATCAACGCGAACTCCTAAACCTTGCGGACGTCTATAGGTTTTTAATGTGCCGATATCGGGAAGAAAA
>CAYNKN010000302.1:0-4422 GCA_964397805.1 uncultured Chryseolinea sp.
TCACAAACTTTCAACGACAAGCTGTATAAGTCATGTGCTTTTGTGTAGTAGCGCATATCTCGATAGACATTACCCATATTATTATAGGCAATACTTAAACCTGTTTGCCATTTTAATTCTTTACTGATTTCTAGCGACCGACTAAGATGGTAGAGCGCCAATGATTCATGACTGCCCATGGTATTATAAATGGTACCTAATCGGTTATAAACCTGCGCTAACTCAATAGTTGATTTGGTGCTATCTATCACGGCTAGTAATTCTTTACCAAAGTCAATTCCTTTAACGAGGTCTCCGTAGTAGTAGTAATTATCTAATATTTCAATACCCAGTTTGGTTTTTTGAGATATTGATGACTCGGAAGTATACTGCTGTAAAAGATTTGTATCCGAGTGGGATTGTGCACAGCAGAGTTTACAAAACAGTATTATAAAAAGGCAAAAGCACCCATACAGCACGGTAAAAAACGTGGTTAATTTACCAGACTTGGGAAACATTAGCATGTTTAGATTTAAGGACGAGACTTTGTGGGCTTACTTTTTTGTTTAATCTACTTCCTTTTCAATAACTTTCAAAGCTTGCTAACTAGCTATTTTTCAATTTTATTTTCTCTAAATTTTCCTTAATCCTATACTTTATAATCTTGATTATCAGTGAAACGGAAAGGGGTTTATCTAACTGAAACTGAACAGCACCTTTGGAATTTTTATAGTTCGAAATTTCTTTTTGAAATGCTTTTAATCCTGAAGGCGTAGGATATAAACCAATATGATTTTTGTATGTGGCAAATGAACCAAGTTGCCCGCTAATTTAAACATTGGCATCTGATACCTAATTGCTTCTTCTGCCTGTGGAGCTGCCTTGCGAATAACTTCCCAAAGTTGTTGTAATAATACCTACTCATCTTTTGGATATGTACGGATGTAGTCACCCATATTTTTGGCATTAGAATGAGTTTGCTACGTTGATTATTTATTCTAACAACTCACAAATATATCCAGCTTCATCAGTTGTTAAAAGCTCGAACTATCGAACAATTTTAGTTTAATTTTAAAGTGATTCAGTAACCATGTAACAATATCATAATCGAATCATTCGTATAGTGTTTTAAATTATTTAATAATTTAATGGCATGAAGCAATGGATTCTTATTATTAGCATAGCATTGACTACATGCAAGCCCGCAGCTAACAAGGAGCGTGTGGTAGAATTACAACCAGCCGAACAGGATACGCTTGATTATGATGAACTTCATAACTCAGACTATGGTATATATTTTTTCGATTATCCTGTAAAAAGTGCTTTGATCTATTCGCTCCAGCTTCATTACCCTGAAAGGAGGGCACGGATTTACCCGCAGGAATCTGGCTCTGTTATCCAGGAGTTTGAGCTTAGCGAAGAGTTGGATTTAGAGGAAGGGTACTACGTGGAAGAGCCTAATGCGCTTTTCTCATTTCAGGATGTAAATTTTGACGGCTATGCCGATCTCGCCTTTCTGCGTGTGACAGGTGTGGCCAATGCCTGGTCGGATTATTACCTGTTTGACCCCTTAACAAAGCGTTGGCAGTTCAATGCAGAATTGAGTGATTATCCTAACATCACACGAAATGAAGAGAAACGTACGTTGAGTTTCTACAACAAGGGCGGTTATGGCGGAGCTTGGTATGAATCGGGTACAATGCAGTGGTTAGATAGCAAGGTGTTGATGATGCGAAGAGAAGAACAAATATCGGGTGGGGAAGATGATGGGGAATCCTTCATCCGGACGATTTGGTTGAATGTCAATGGAGATTTTAAAATAGCTTCTAAAGTCCACATTAGCGAAATTGAAACCGGTGAGCGGCAATGTTTATTAGAAGGCGATTGGGAGGAATTTGATCGCACGCCCTTTTTGATTTTTGCAAACAGTGCTGATCAGGTTACTCGGGTAGATGGACGTGTAAGTGGCTGTCGTTAAGTTCCTTTAGTTTTGTATTGATCTCGGTTGCATCATTGATTATTTATTCTAACAACTCACAGCTAAATCCGGCTTGTTGAAGATGTTGTTGTATTCGAATAAACGCTTCACTCGTACTTAGCTCTACACGTAAAATTTTATCACAATCTTGTAAGTCGAAATTAATTTTTGCGAAGGGTAGCAAGTGACTTAACTCTACAGTAATTTTTTCGGCTACAGCCGATTGCGTGACATTGGTTTTAAAAACTTCTACCATTACTTTTCAATTAACTGCTCAACGCAGTGTAGTAGCCATTCATTTTCGAATTGATCTATTAAAGTGCCAAACCAAGCACCTTCTTCATTGCATTGGGGTAACTGCATCTGTTTTCCACCCATTGAGAGTTGTTTATAACAATGCTTCATTTCCACTTCGTTGGCACAAGTAAGCAACAGCGAAATACTGTTGCCTCGTTTCCATTCTTCTGGAAGTAAATCGGTGCCCACAAGAACTAGTTCATCGCGTTTAAGGGTGGCACTCACTATACAATTTCTCAAGGGTCGATCGACTGCCTTTGGTGATTCATAAAGTGTTTGAAACGAGAGTGATCCACCTAAGCAAGAATTATAAAATGTCATTGCCTCACGACAGTTTCCGTTAAAACTTAAGTATGCAGTAAGCGAATGCATGGGGGATTAAGCCTGTAGTAATTTTTCGATATCAAACTTTCGCATCTGTAAAAAGGCGTTCATAACGCGTGGTGCTTTTTCCGGATCGCTCATTAATTTTCCTAATACAGTAGGAACAATTTGCCACGATACGCCAAACTTATCTTTCAACCAACCGCACATATCTTCTCGGCCACCTTCCGATAATCTGTTCCAGTAGTGATCAATCTCTTCTTGTGTTTCGCACTCCACTACAAACGAAACTCCCTCATTAAAGCTATAACTATGTTCGTTTGGCCCATCCATCGCAATAAGCGGATAGTCGTTTAAGCGCAACTCCGAGTACAAAACCTTACCGGCATTCGTATCGCCCACTTCGTAATGAAGAAGTAAGTCGGTAGAGGCTTTGGGAAAAATGGAATGATAAAAATGTATGGCCTCTTCGGCTCGCCCGAATTGCGAAGATGTAAACAGCATACAGGGCTTAATCGAAAATGGTGTTCCGGGTTTATCAACTACAGAAATCTGCCAAGTCACACCGAACTGATCTTGTAGCCATCCATAAGTAGAACTCCACGGATACGTATCCAATGGCATGAGTGCTGTTCCATTTTTTATAAGTGCATTCCAAATTTGTTCGGTCTCTTCTATAGTAGGACAATAGACAAAAAGTGAAATAGCAGGATTGATTTTAAATTGAGGGCCACCATTCAGACCCATTATGCGAAAGCCATCCAATTCAAATCGAACCACCACCGGATTTGTTTCAGTGATGATTGAATTACCAAATATAGAACAGTATACGTTGGCGGCTTCTTCTGCTTGACCATCGAACCATAAGCAGGGATAGATAGATTTTGTCATAGCTTTTAGTTTTTATTTAGATGCACAATTCACCATCCATTGCACTCCGAATTTATCGGTGCAGCTACCAAAGTAGTCTCCCCAAAACATGTCTTGAAGAGGCATAGTAATGTTTCCACCAGCAGCAAGTGCGTTGAATAAGCGATCGGTTGCTTCGCGGGTATCGGTTTCCAGGTTGATGTGCATGTTGTTGCCTGCGTTAACGTTAAAGCCCATTGATTCAGGTGCATCCGAGCCCATTAATAGATGTCCGCCAAGAATAGTTAGCCCCATGTGCAGTACAAGGTTTTTATCTTTATCCGGTAAGGGAGGCATACCCTCTGTTGGTGGCATATCTCCAAAGCGTTGAATGCCGCCAATGAACTCGCCACCGAAAATTGATTGGTAAAACAGAAATGCTGCTTCAGTTTGATTGGTAAAGTTGAGGTAAGTGCTTACACGTGCCATAGTATTTTATTTTAGTTAGTTGGATTCGACATATTTTTTGAAACTATCTAGAATAGCCTGCCATCCGCTCTGTTGTAGTTCTACTGAGTTTGTTTCTTCGGCATCAAAGCTTTCTACTACTGTTGTTTCATTTCCATTCGCGGTAAAATCTATTTTTACTTCGCGTCCATCGGGCATGGTATAATGAATAGTTTTATGATGTGTTACGTTTGTATAAGTGCCTTCAAAATCGAAATTAAAGCTGCCATCCTTAGCGGCCATGTGCGAGAGAAATTTTCCGCCTGCACGCAAATCATTAGTAGCATGCGTTGTGTGCCAATCATCCGATGCATTATTCCATTGTGTGATGTGTTCCGGACTAGTCCAAAGTTTCCATACTTTTTCTACAGGTGCCTCAATGACAGCCGATACAGTAGGCTAGTTTTTGTTTTCATTTTTTGGTGTTTGATCATTCAAAGGTAGGTTTGGGTCGCAGGTTCGGGGACAGACAGATTCCAAATGAACGG
>CAYNKN010000303.1:0-4418 GCA_964397805.1 uncultured Chryseolinea sp.
AAGCGAAACACCCTCACTACTACCCGGTAAGGTTAAGTATTTTGCGGCTTCATCGCGTAGTGTCGCGCGCCAGGCGGTTTGAAAAACACCAGCTGCGGCTGCGTGAAGCTCTTTAGGTATTTCTTTATTCTTAGCGAGGTCAAGTAATCGATTTTCTGATTGCCACGGACCACCAAATGTTTTTACCGCTAAGGTGCGTAACGGCAACGGTGTTTTCTCATTCATTACGATGCCTTCCATTAATGCAATGGCGCTAGGGTTATACATGTGTGGCCAAAGCGCGATAATTATTGCTTTTGTCTTTTCATCGCTGCGGTGTAATTGTTCTTCAATGAGTTTGCTTTTATTCCACACCAATAAAGTTTTCATTGCCTCTTTACCTGCCGCACTATCGGGATATTGTAAGCTGAGGTCAAGTAAATCGTTTGATTTGTTTTGCAGATTAAAGGTTGTTACTAATTCAACGAACTCCAGTTTTCCCTGATATTGTGTTAGCACCTTGTTAAGTGAAGCTGATAGAGCAGGTGTCATAGTAAGTTGTTCCCCACCCATGTGCTTAAGCGCGTATAATACTTTCTCGCCTTCTGTTTCTTGCACTAGTTTTGTTAATACAGTTTGTTTCGAGGCATCTTGGTGAAAATCGAAAGCGCGATAGTAGCGAAGCATGTCTGCTTCTGGAGTTTCTTTAATGAGTTGCGCTAATAAAGGTAACGCTGCTTTACTTCTACTTCGCCAAACGATATCACGATTTGCAGGTGTATTCCAATCATTGCCTACTTTCTTTTTCCAGGTATCGAAATACAACTCCCATGTTTCATCGGCACTAATGCCCAGCGCTTCTAAATACCAGCGATCATCGCCTTGATACTGCTGAGCAAGCGTTGTCCAGAGTTCAGCGGCTTTAGCAGAATTATTTCCGCGCAACGCGATGGCTACTTCTCGTCTAACTTGTGGCGAGGAGTCGTTCACTAAGCGTTCAGCAATTGGGAGAATATCTTTTTGTAATAAACGTGCCGCGCGAATACCTGTAATTCGAATGTTAGGGTTTTTATCGGTTAAGGATTCTTCTAAATAGCGTTCGCCAGAAGGCAGATGGATTAATAACCAAAGTACTTGTGCCCGTTGACGCGCATCATCGCTTTTCCAAACTTGCTTCAATACGCCTTCTGCCTTTTCGCCCATATCTTTCAAACTAGTATAACCCAGATAACGTGTGGCAGTGTTCGGGTTTAAGAGAGCATTTAAGGCTCCCTCTGCGGTGGTTAGATCAGGTGGGGCTATAGTATATTTTGATTTGGGTGTAGCTACTCGGTACACACGCCCGCGATCCAGATCGCCTACCTGATGACCACCAACACCGGGATCGTACCAGTCGGCAATAAAAACTGAACCATCTGGGGCAACGGTTACATCTGCCGGACGAAACCATTGATCGTTTTTAGATTCTAATAAATTAACTATAGTTGCCGTGTAACCAGCACCACTATTTTCTATTGGGTACGATCTCACCACATTATGACCAGGTTCTGCATGAATCATTTGTCCGCTAAAGACTGAAGGCAGCATGTTGCCTTCATACATAGTAATGCCGGTAGGGGAGCCACTACCAGTTTGCAATAAATTGGGTACTACCCCAGGATCGTTAAGGTGCCAATGACGTAACGGAATTTCTCTTTCCATATTGGTGCGTCTGGTGCTCCATCCGGCTCCAGTCATCTCATCTTTAAAACCATAATTACCAAACTCCATAACGTAATTGATACGCGTTGCTTTGTTACCATCATCATCATTATCCGACTGCCAAATGGTTCCATAAGGATCTACCGTAAGTTCATAGTTATTTCGGAAGTTATGCCCAAGGACTTCGACTTGTGAGCCATCGATGTTACAACGTAAGGCCAAGCCATCGCGAAAGTGCTTACCATCGGCTACTACTTTGCGTCCATGAATATCTACAACGGTATCACCTTTATGATCGATCAGTACATTACCTTCATTACCCATGTTGAAGTAGAGCCGACCATCCGGGCCGAAGGTGAATGCATGGATGGCGTGATCGTGTTGAACACCTTTTATGCCTTGAAAAAGTATTTCCTTTTTATCGGGCACATCATCGCCATCTTCATCGGTAAAGACAAACACATTTGGGCTACACGATACAAATACCTTATTGCCGAGTACAGCAATGCCTAAAGCCGCATTTACATCGGTACCTTGGTAGAATACGGTTGATTTATCAGCAACCCCATCTCCGTTAGTATCTTCTAAAATCATTATCCGATCGCCCTCTGCTTTTGTAGGGTTTTTTGGGTTGTGTTGATTTCGATAGTTATACGCTTCACAGATCCATATGCGACCGCGTGAGTCAATATCCATATTGGTTGGATTGCTAAACATGGGTTCGGAGGCAAAGAGCGATACCTCTAATCCATCATACACCTTTAAATCGGCCAGCGATGCTTCTGGCGAACGCTCATCGGGCGGAGTAGATTTAGTGCATGAAAACAGGAGACTTACTGCCAGGCCTGCGAATAGACTATAAAAACGCTTAGATACTAACATCAAAAATGGGGGTTATATGAAGCAAAGTAATGAACCATCCGCTTCTTGTCAACTATACTATATCCTGTTTTTGAGTTCAGACAAACGTTTTAGGTGAGAAACATAAAAGAATCTTCGCAACATATTTTTCAGTAATATTACTACTGTGTTGTATTTACGTTAAGAGCTCCCTAATGGCTTGAACCCCACCCTATTAATTCTCGTTCTTTGTATTGTAACAACCACTACTGTTATGAACCCAATCAATGAGAAAAGCCAAATTCTGGAGTCGTTAAATGCGCTGGATCAGGTGCAATCAGAAAAGGTATTGGCGTACATTAAAAACTTGCTACACCTTCCGCAAGACGAAGCGTCTTATCACAAATTTAAGCGCGAAGCCATGAAGGAAATTAGGCAAGCATTAGGTAAGGGAAGAAGTAAATTGAGACCTTCTTTTTAATAAGAAGGTAACGCCTACTTCTCTTTAAGGTAAAGAACCATTGCACTGTTGTGCATAGAGCTACTATTTTACCTATTAGTTATACTGTACGTAGTGCTCCCATTTTTCGATGGCGTTTTTAAAATCATCGGGGAGTTCTGAATCGAACTGCATAAATTTTTTTGTGGCCGGGTGAATAAACCCAAGACTTTTAGCGTGAAGTGCTTGCCGTGGAATTATTTTAAAACAATTCTCTACAAACTGTTTGAACTTGGTGAAGGTAGTACCTTTCAATACTTCATTTCCGCCATAGAGAGCATCATTAAAAAGCGGATGACCGAGGTATTTCATGTGGGCTCTTATTTGATGCGTCCGCCCTGTTTCCAGTTTGCATTCTATTAGTGAGATATACCTCAAATCTTTTAGTAGTTGATAATGCGTAATGGCATGACGCCCCATGTTGCCATCTGGAAAAGCTGTAGTAATTCTTCGGTCTTTTAAACTTCTACCTACATGAATGTTAATTGTGCCCGTGGGTGGTTCGGGTATACCCCACACTAAAGCATAATACCTACGCTCAATGGTATGATCAAAAAATTGTTTGGCGAGTGCAGTAAGTGTTTTTTCATCTTTGGCCACCACCAGCAAGCCAGAGGTATCTTTATCGATACGATGCACTAATCCAGGGCGACCTTCATTGCCGGGAAGTTGTGGCAACGCCAGATTTTTAAAATGATAGGCCAACGCATTCACTAAAGTACCACTCCAGTTTTGATAAGCCGGATGCACTACCATGCCAGCTGGTTTGTTTACTACCAATAGGTGATCATCTTCGTAAACAATATCTAATGCGATATCTTCGGGAAGTACTTCTGTATCGCGGGGTGGTTCGGGAAATGATACCGTGATGACATCGTTGGGATGTACCTTATAATTCGGCTTAACATCTTGATCATTTACTTTTACAAAACCTTCATGAATACCACCTTGTATTTTAGTGCGCGTTACATTTGGTAGCCTGTCCATCAAAAATTTATCGATGCGCACTAAGCTTTGCTTGTGGTCGGCAACTATCCGATGGTGCTCAAAAAGCTCATCGTCTTGTTCGTCAAGGTTTATTTCTT
Organism: uncultured Chryseolinea sp.; assembly: GCA_964397805.1. Lineage (GTDB taxonomy): Bacteria > Bacteroidota > Bacteroidia > Cytophagales > Cyclobacteriaceae > Chryseolinea. The sequence continues at coordinate 4,105 of CAYNKN010000303.1, forward strand.
CGTTAATCATTTTTTCTGCTTAGCCTTCAATTTCATTGTATGATGGTACTCATTTAAAATCGCTGCTTCATTCAATGAAGTGCGTATAACGTCTTCGTGTTCCTCTACTTCTGCTACACTATAAAAGGTAATGCTTCTAACCTGTTTTCTTCCTTTGGCTTCAAAAAGCCGATGTTGGTTAGCCAATTCATATCCTTTTACAAATCCTAAGTCGACACCACCCTTTACGGGATTGAGGTAACACAGCGAGCCTCGAAAATTAAAGAAAGGGATTTTATAGCTAATTTTTTCGTGGGTATGAGGGCCGAGGTCAA
>CAYNKN010000304.1:0-4404 GCA_964397805.1 uncultured Chryseolinea sp.
CGGCCTCTACTTTATCTTTTGGCATGTTAACGCCTTTCGCGTTTTGCATGGCCATTCTCAGTTTCGGGTTGTTATCTGGATTTGGCCCACTTTGCTTTACGGCAATAGCAATGTCTTTTCCTATTCGCGTAAAGGCTTTGGCCATACGGTCAAAGCGTGCAAACATTTTGTGTTTTCTTTTTTCGAATATGCGCCCCATGTCTAATTTTTTTTGCGAGTGGCAAAATTATACGAGATCATCAATTAGTCAAACGTTTACGGTGGTATCCATTTCTGCTCGCTTCGATTTTTCCCAGACTACACTTTGTTTTCCTTTTAAAAATCGAAAGAAGCCGAAGTACACCGAGAGGTTCATCACTACGAAATAGTAAGGCACAAAAAAGCCTTTGATTTTGATCTCTTTATTTCGAAAGCGGTAGCCTAAATAAGCTAACGCATAAAATAGAAGTTGAAGTAGGAGGATGAGGTTGTAAGGGAAAATTCCCCAGAAAGTATAAAGTAAAGAGATCAACAAAATAAGCGGTAAGGATAGGGGAGCGAGTGTCCATCGCAATACCCGATGCGAAATATACTGAAAGCTTACGATACCGTACGCAAAAGGATTTAGTAATCCGCGTAAGCGCCCCATAGCCTGAAAAGCGCCAGCAGAAATTCTCACTTTTCGCTTCCATTCTTCGGCTACCGAAGCAGATGCCGTTTCGGTGGCGTAAGCATCGGGCTCATACATAAAGCGATATCCGTTGGCAACAATGCGCATGGATAAATAGAAATCTTCTATAATCATATCGGGTGCGGGTGCTTCATAGAGCGCTGTGCGAATAGAGAATAACTCCCCCGCGGCACCCACTACCGAGTATACTTCGGCATCTTTCCTTTTCAGGAACGATTCATACTTCCAATAGAGACCTTCGCCTGCACCGGATGCATTGTCTTCTGCTTTTTTAAAAATTCGTTTTTCTCCGGCTACACCACCTACCTGTGGGTTTTCATAATGCCGTACGATGTTTTTGATGGCTTGGCTATTCAAATAAGTATTGGCATCGCAGAAAATAGTAATCGGTGTTTTTACTTCCAACATCACCCGATTAACGGCATGTATTTTCCCTTTGCGTTCGGGTTGATGAAATAGTGAGATGGCTGGAAATTCCTGAATGATGGAAGGAGTATCATCTGAAGAACCATCGGTAACAAAAAAAAGATGGAGTTTCTCCTTTGGATAATCCAAGGCAAAGGTATTGGCTATTTTTTCGCGTATAAAATCGGCTTCGTTATAAGCAGCAATGAGTAAGGTTACCTCGGGGAGATCTTTTTCTAAGGTGGTAGAAAAGGCAGGCTGCCGGCCTTTAAGCTTCGCTAAAATGTAAATAATAAGCCCATACCCTACATAGGTGTACAATACGGTGGCGATACTCAGCCAAAATAAGTAGAAAAGAAGTTGATGCATTGTTTTTTACGGCATTAAGGGCGTGAATCTACGAGTTACATTTAAAAGGCTCAGGGCATTTAGTTACGATAATTTGGTTATTTTTGCGGGTCTATAGTAGTAAACATGCGTTTTTGGCTTTATTTCTTACTTGTATTTTCATGCGTCTTTGTGGCAGGGCATGCCCATGCTCAAAATACGAAGCCCCAAATTACGGGGCAGAACCCACTTTCGGTAGACGAAGACAATAGTATTATCTTATCGCTGACGGATATCACCATTGTTGATCCCGATCTGGATGATGTTTTTACCCTGATTGTAAAAGACGGTGCGAATTATACTTTCTCAGGCACTACGGTTACACCCAATCTCAATTTCTTTGGAAATTTAACTGTTAACATAACCGTTTCGGATGGAACAGAAGAAAGTGATGTTTTTGCACTCGCTGTTACCATAAATCCAGTAAACGATCCTCCCGTAATTACCGGGCAAACTCCTAATCCCATTGAGGCAATAGAAGATACGCCTTTTGAAATAACACTCGCCAACTTAACCGTTGTAGATCCGGATGATGTTACGTTCACTTTACTCATACTTCCGGGTGCCAACTACACCTTTAGCGGAACTACGATTACGCCTTCACAAGATTATAATGGTGCACTAACGGTTAACGTTCGGGTGAGTGATGGTGAAGATGAGAGCGCCACTTTTGGAGTAGCGGTTCAGGTAGCTGCGGTTAACGATCCTCCAGTTATTACAGGTCAAACACCTAATCCGATCAACGCGACAGAAGATACACCCTTTACGCTAACCGTTGATAATTTGATTATCTCCGATCCAGACAATACAACATTTACACTAACTATTCTTGCCGGAACGAATTATACCTTTAGTGGAACTACGATTACACCGGATCCAGATTATTTTGGTCCGCTAACGGTTAATGTTCGGGTTAATGATGGCACTGATAACAGCAATACTTTTGGTGTAGCAGTTCAAGTAGCTGCGGTAAATGATCCGCCTGTTATTACGGGTCAAACACCCAACCCGATAAATGCGACAGAAGATATTCCTTTTGCGCTAACCGTTGATAATTTGATCATCTCCGATCCGGACAATACAACATTTACACTAACTATTCTTACCGGAACGAATTATACATTTAGTGGAACTACGATTACACCGGCTCCAGATTATTTTGGTCCGCTAACGGTTAATGTTCGGGTTAATGATGGCACTGATAACAGCAATACTTTTGGTGTAGCAGTTCAAGTAGCTGCGGTAAATGATCCGCCTGTTATCACAGGTCAAACACCCAACCCGATAAATGCTACAGAAGATGTTCCTTTTTCATTGTCTGTTGCTAACTTAACCATTGTCGATCCCGACAACTCTACTTTTACACTCATCATACTTCCTGGGACAAATTATAGTTTTAGTGGAAGTACAATTACCCCAGCTCAGGATTATTTCGGCCCACTAACCGTTAATGTGCGTGTTAGTGATGGAAGTGCAGAGAGCGCCACCTTTGGCGTTAATGTGGAAGTGGCTCCGGTAAACGATGCACCGGTTATTACCGGACAAGTACCCTTATCAACTGGCGATGGTGTGCCCCTTACGTTGAAATTCAGTGATCTTATTGTTTTTGATCCAGACAACGATTACCCTACTGGTTTTGACTTATCCATTTTATCGGGTGCTAACTATTCGGTTTCGGGCATGGTTATTACGCCTTCGGTTGGCTTTAGCGGAAATCTAACGGTTCGGGTATTTGTAAATGATGGCCAAGCTAGCAGCCCGATTTTTAATTTAATTATACAAGTAGATTATACCAATAAAGCACCTGTCATAACCGGGCAAAGGGCACTAAGTGTTAATGAAGATACGCCCATCACCCTTCAGGTTACAGATCTCACAATCGATGATCCCGACAATACCTATCCCGATGATTTTACGCTAACTGTGCTGGCGGGTCCCAACTATACATTTTCTGGTACTACAGTAACCCCAGCACTTAATTTTAATGGTGTGCTATTGGTGAGTGTTCGTGTAAGTGATGGTAGTTTAAATAGTCCACCTTTTAATGTACAGATCACCGTAAATCCGGTGAATGATCCTCCGGTAATTACAGGTCAAACACCTAATCCGATTTTAGCTACAGAAGATACGCCCTTTACTATTCAATTGAGCAACTTAATTATTGTTGATCCAGACAATACAACGTTTACCCTAACAGTTCTGGCAGGAACAAACTATACCTTTAGTGGTAATACCATCACACCAGCGCAAGATTACTTTGGGCCACTAACAGTCAATGTTCGCGTTAATGATGGTGAGTTAAATAGCAATACGTTTGGTGTGGCTGTTCAGGTGGCACCTGTAAATGATCCACCGGTGATAACCGGCCAAACACCTAATCCACTTATCGGTACACAAAATGTTCCCTTTACTATTCAGTTATCAAACCTAATAATTGTTGATCCGGATAATACAACGTTTACCCTTACTGTTTTAGCCGGAACAAACTATACGTTTAGCGGAAACACCGTAACCCCTGCACTTAATTTTAATGGAACACTTACGGTTAATGTGCGCGTAAGCGATGGCACTGCCAACAGTGCACCCTTTGGTGTATTAGTTAATTTAGGAGCGGTTAATGTTGCACCCGTTATTACAGGGCAAACACCCAATCCGATTTTAGCTACAGAAGATACTCCTTTTACGATTCAAGTCAACAATCTAATTATTGTTGATCCGGATAATACAACTTTTACCTTATCCATTCTGCCAGGTACGAACTATACCGCTAGTGGGAATACGGTTACACCTGCTGCCAATTACTTTGGTTCGCTAACCGTTAATGTTCAGGTTAATGATGGCAGCGCGAACAGCAATACATTTGGTGTAGCGGTGCAGGTAGCCGCAGTAAATGATCCTCCGGTAATCACGGGTCAAACCCCCAATCCGTTAGTAGTTAATGA